>NZ_JBSHKH010000025.1:0-79152 GCF_053643595.1 Streptomyces sp. NPDC055506
CCCTCGCGAAAGCGAGGGGGTCTTTCACATGTCCGGACCGCCCTCAGCGGACCATGATCTTCACCGTCCACGCCCCCGAACCCGTACGTCCCTCCACTTCCACCCGCACCCCCTCCCCCGGCACCGTGAAGCTCTCCCCGAGGGCGATCGGCGCGTCCGCGAGGGGCGGGTACACCGAGTTTTCCCAGCACGCCTCGGTCCGCGGATGGGCGTCGATCACCTCGATGGGGCCGCCCCCGGACTGCGCCTCGCCCCGCACCCGGTACACCAGCACCCCCTGCCGGCACGCGGCCACGTCGTTGCCGACCGGCCCTCGCGCCTCAAGGGCGAGCACGCTGTCGGGGCCCGTCCGCACCACCGCGAGCTTGGTGCCCCGCCCGAGGCCGAAGACCGGCGCCCCCGCGGCACCCGACACCGGCACCCCGGGCGCCGCAGCCAGCGGCTCCAGGGTCAGCCGGGCGGGCCCTGCGTCCTGCACACACCGCACCTGCCGCGGATTCAGCCAGCCCAGCTTCCACTTGTGCCAGCCGAACAGGTCGGGAGCGAGTCCGAACTGGCTGCCCATCAGGTCCCAGTCGCCGACATGCGTGTCCCAGTCGCCCTTGCCGTCGGCGGGCCGGTGGTAGAGGTCGGGCAGATCGAAGACGTGCCCGGTCTCGTGGGCGAGGACGAGCCGGTCCGGCGGGTGCTGCTCGAACACCGTGACGACCCGGCGCAGGTCGGTGCCGTCGGCCCGCATCGGGCTGGTGAGATTGACGACCTTGGTCGCGTCGGAGTCCACGCCGGGCGCGTCCGGGTCGGCGACGAAGTACACGACGTCGTAGCGCGAGAAGTCGACCTCCGGGTCGGCCGCGGAGAGGGCGTCCCGCAGGTACGCGGCCCGGTGCTCGGCGCTCCAGTCACGCTGTATGGCGTACGCCGTGGACGGGCGCGGCATCTGGATCCAGTGGCCGAGCGGGTGCGGGCGCAGGGTGAATCGGCCATAGGAAGCCCGTTCGAAGAATCGGGTGGTGTCCGGGAAGTGGTCGGCGGTCAGTTCCTGTGGTGTGGTCAGCGGGCGGGCGTCCGGGAAGGACAGGAAGACCATGACCGCGTCCAGGGACCGGGCGGGGCGCGGATAGGCGGCGTTCCAGGTGTCCAGGCCCTCCGAGTGGTGGGCGTCGGTGCGGGTCAGGGCGCAGGGCTCGGCCGAACCGGGCCCGGCGGCCGAGTGGCCGGTGCCGAGGGAGGTCGCGGCGAGCGCCGACATGGTGGTGAACACGGCCGCGGTACTGCGCAGTCGGGCGCGCGAGAACTGACGCGGCACGGATACCTCCGGGTACGGTTCGCGGGACACCGCACCCAGACTGTGATGATTTGTAGTACTGCGCCCTGTTTGCCTGCACCAGTCGGGTGAAGGAGCCGAAAGAACGCGGACGCCGACATCCCAGAACCACTCACGGAACGTCACAACTGGTCGGGGGCCTGAAGAAGCCGTCCAGGTGCGAGCAGAAACGATCTGGCAGAAGGGCCGGTTGGTCGGGAACACTGGACACCGGCTGGAAGGCCCTGGGGCCAGCCTCTATGATCGGCACACTTTCCTGACCTTTCCTGCACGGACAGAGATCGAATACATGCGGGAGCGAGCGGTGAGCGGAACCTCCGAAGGGCCGACGCCCGCGGCAGGCCTCGACCGGCCGGTCGTCACAGAGAGTGAGATCGATACGTCCCCCCGTACCGAGAGCCCCCGTACCGAGAGCCCCTGTACCGAGCACCTGTCGCAGTCGCCCTACCGCTCCGTCTTCACGGCCGCGCCGCTCGCCATGGCCGTCGTGGACCGAGAGGGCACGGTCGTCAGCGCCAACGACTCACTCGCCGCCCTGCTCGGCACCGCCCCGGACGAGCTCGCCGGGGCCGTCGCCGCCGATCTGGTCGACCTCACCTCCGATGCCCGCACCTGGCACGCCTACCGCGAGGTGCTGCGCGGCCGGCAGTCCCGGCTGCGCTGCACACGCCGCCTCAAGCACCCCGACGGGCACTCGCTGTGGGTGCAGGTGACGGTCGCCCCGCTGCCCGCCGAGGACCGGGGCGTGCTCATGTCCGTCGCCGACATCAGCTCCCGCCGTGAACTCCAGGCCCGGCTGCGGCACTTGCAGATGCACGACGCGGTGACACGGCTGCCCAACCGCACACTGTTCTTCGAACGCCTGTCTGCCGCACTGGAGGCCGAGTCGTACGAGCAGAGCGGCACGGGCCGGATCGGGCTGTGCTATCTGGACCTGGACGGCTTCAAGGCCATCAACGACACCCTCGGCCATCGCGTCGGCGACCGGCTGCTGGCCGCCGTCGCCGAGCGCCTGATGCGCTGCGCGGACGAGACGGGCTTCGCCCGCACCAGCACCCCGCTGGTGGCCCGGCTCGGCGGCGACGAGTTCGCGCTGCTCGTCGAGGACTCCACGGGCACCGAGCAGCTGGCCGAGCTGGCCGAAGCAGTGCTGCGGGCGATCCAGGACCCCTTCGACATCTCCGGCCAGCGGCTGTCGGTGTCGGCGTCGATCGGGGTGGTGGAGCGGCACGCGGCCGGCACCACCCCGACCGCCCTGGTGCAGGCGGCGGACACGACGCTGTACTGGGCGAAGGCCGACGGCAAGGCCCGCTGGACCCTGTTCGACCCGGAGCGCAACGCCCATCGCATGACCCGCCAGGCCCTCGCCTCCACGCTCCGGCCTGCCATCGACCGGGGCGAGTTCCAGCTGGAGTACCAGCCGCTGGTCGGCATGGAGGACGACCGGCTGCACGGGGTCGAGGCGCTCATCCGCTGGAATCATCCTCAGTTCGGCGTACTGACGCCGAATCGGTTCATCGGACTTGCCGAGGAGGACGGTTCGATCGTCCCGCTGGGGCGCTGGGTGCTGCGTACGGCCTGCCGGCAGGCCCGCCGCTGGCAGCGTGAGCACCCGGACGAGCCGCCGATCTTCGTCAGCGTCAATGTGGCGGTCCGCCAGGTCTGGGACTCGGACCTGGTGGCCGATGTGGCCGAGACCCTGGCCGAGACGGGCCTCGCGCCGCATCTGCTCCAGCTGGAGCTCACCGAGTCGGCCGTGATGGGCTCGGGCGGCCGGCCGCTGCAGGCCCTGAAGGCGCTCAGCGACATGGGCGTGCGCATCGCCATCGACGACTTCGGCACGGGCTACTCGAACCTCGCGTATCTGAGCCGGCTGCCGGTGTCGGTGCTGAAGCTGGACGGTTCCTTCGTGCGGGGCTTCCAGTACGACGACCTGGACGCGGCGGCGCGCCCGAACCCCGCCGACGAGGTCGTGGTCGAGGCGATGATCCAGCTGGCGCACCGGCTCGGGCTGACCGTGACGGCCGAGTGCGTGGAGACCTCGGCCCAGGCGGTCCGGCTGCGGCGCATCGGCTGCGACACCGGACAGGGCTGGCTGTACTCCCGTCCGGTGTCGCCGGACCGTATCTCCGAGCTGCTGGGCACGCCGGACGTTCAGGCGGGCGTCGGCAACCCGTAGGCGTCGGCGATGAGTTCGTAGCTGCGGACGCGCACGTCACCGCCGTGCGCGTTGGCGGTGATCATCAGCTCGTCGGCGCCGGTGCGCTTGGCGAGGTCGTCCAGGCCGGAGCGGACCTCGTCCGGGGTGCCGTGGATGACGTTGGCGTTCCAGGAGTCCACGAAGTCGCGCTCCATGGGGCTGAACTCGTAGGCCGCCGCCTCCTCGGGGGTGGGCACGAGGCCGGGGCGGCCGGTGCGCAGCCGGACCATGCTGAGGGCGGCCGCCAGCACCTGGCGGCGGGCCTCCTGCTGCTCGTCGGCGGCGAGGGCGGAGACGCCGATGAGGGCGTACGGCCGGTCGAGCACGGCGGACGGCTGGAAGGACTCCCGGTACAGGTCCAGGGCGGGGACGGTGTTCTGCGCCGAGAAGTGGTGCGCGAAGGCGAACGGCAGCCCGAGGACACCCGCGAGGCGGGCGCTGAAGCCGGAGGAGCCGAGCAGCCAGACCGGCGGCCGGTGCGGGGACTGGACGCCACCCGGGGAGGTGGTCTGGACCGGGCCCGGTACGGCGTGGATACGGCGGTAGCGGTGCCCGTCGGGGAAGTCGTCGTCGAGGAAGCGGGTCAGCTCGGCGAGTTGCTCGGGGAAGTCGTCGGCGCCCTCGTTCAGCCGGTCGGTGCGGCGCAGGGCGGCGGCCGTGGCACCGTCCGTGCCGGGGGCACGGCCGAGGCCGAGGTCGATCCGGCCGGGGGCCATCGCCTCCAGCGTGCCGAACTGCTCGGCGATCACGAGCGGGGCGTGGTTGGGCAGCATCACACCGCCGGAGCCGAGCCGGATGCGGTCGGTGTGGGCGGCGAGGTGGGCCAGGATCACGGCGGGGGACGACGAGGCCACTCCCGGCATGGAGTGGTGCTCGGCGACCCAGTAGCGATGGAAGCCGCGGGCCTCCGCGAGCCGGGCCAGCTCGACGCTGGTGCGCAGCGCGTCGGAGGCGGTGCGGCCGGCCCCTACGGTGACCAGGTCCAGTACGGAGAGGGGAACGGGGGCGCTGCCCTGCGCCGCGCCGCGAATCTCATCGCCGCGTATCTCGTCTGCCGCCACGGTGGGATGCCTCCTGCTGTGGGCCGTGTGCTGTCGTCCCGGCTCTAACAGGGGACTGTCTCCGGTTATTCCCCGGGGCGTCGGGCCGTCAGGGCGGGCAACTGAAACACCGGGGTGGGACCGGCTCCGCTGTCCCACCCCGGGTGTCCGGGCTCACGCCTGGACGATCGGCTCCCTCGTGAACAGTGCGCCCAGCTCCGGCGCGTTCACGCGGCGGTCGGCCAGGCGCAGGCATTCCCAGACGGTGACCTGGTTGGCGGTGAGGATCGGCTTGCCGAGTTCCTTCTCCAGGGCCGGGATGTGCGCGGCCGTGTGCAGGGCCGTGTCGGGCAGGAGGAGGGCCTCGGCGTCGGGATGGTCGGAGTTCCGGGCCAGGGCGAGGAGTTCCGCCTCGCCCCAGGTGCCGACCTCGGCGGCCGTGATGATGCCGGAGCTGTTGACCGACACGACCTCGACGCCGTCCGAGCGAAGAAACTGCGCGAAGAGCTGGGCGACGTCGTCCGGGTACGTCGCGCCGATCGCGACCCGCCGCGCCCCCAGCTCCTTCACCGCGTGCGCGAAGGCGAAGGACGTCGAGGAGGCGGGCATGCCGGCCGTCTGCGCCAGCGAGCGGACCTGCTCCTGGGCGCCGTCCCAGCCGTAGACGAAACTGCCGCTCGTGCAGGCCCACACGACGGCCTCCGCGCCCGCGTGCCGCAGCTCCTGGACGCCCGCCGCGAGCCGCCCGGCCGAGCCCATCTCCAGCAGCGCGTCCACCCGGTGCGCGTCCTCACCGATGTCGGTGTGCACCAGGTCCACCCGGATGTCGCTGCCCAGCAACTGCTCGATGCGCGGATAGTCGTCCTCGGCGGAGTGTCCCGGGTAGAGAAATCCCAGTGCTGTCATGTCCAGCCTTCCTGCTGCTGCTCTTCTTCCGGCACTACAGATCCGGGGTCGACCCCCGGCGATACCAGACCGGAACGCGCCTCCGGATTGATCAGCGCTTGATACGGTCCCACCGCACGGGTACCCAGTCGGCGCAGCGCAGCCCACATCGTCACTTGGTTGGCCGAGATCACCGGGATCCGCAGCTCGGCCTCGAGCTGGGGGATCACGTCGTAGGTGGGCAGGTTGGTACAGCTGATGAACAGGGCGTCGGCGTCGCCGCGTACGGCCTCCCGCGCCATGTCCACCACCTCCCGGTAGGGGACCTTCCAGATGTGCCGGGTCAGGCCCATGAAGGCGCATCCGGAGATCGTGACGCCCGCCTGGGCGACGTACGCCTCCAGCGACTGGGTCACCGACACCGTGTACGGCGTCACCAGCGCGACCCGCCGTACGTCCAGCTCCACCAGGGCCTCGAGCAGTGCGCCCGAGGTGGTGATCGCCGGTACGGCACCGGCCCGGCTCATCGCCTCGCACATCGCGCGCTCGCCCATGACACCGCCGACGAAGCTGCCCGACGTACAGGCGTAGGCGATGACCTCGGGGGCGATCGCGTTGATGGTGCGGACCGCCTCGCTCAGCGTCTCGTGCTCGCTGACCAGGCGGGCCAGATCGAGGCTCACCTCGACCGGCACGAACGGTGTTCGTGTCATATGAAGGGAGACCTCGTCCGGCACCCAGCGCCACAGCTCGCGGTCGAGTGCGAAGTCGAAGGGGGCGACAACGCCGACCCCCCGCTGCGGGCTGGGCCCGCCGAGAAATGAGACGTCCATGCAGGCACCGGCCTCACGCTGGGCAACTGGAGTGCAACGGATCGTGGGAACGCCCGTGTTGACGACGGTAGGTTCGGGTGCGAGCGTGGTCAATCCGCCCGGATCACTCCTTGGTCAACACCCGGTTAACTCGTCGTCACCGGCCGGCGCCCAGGGGGCTTCTGGTGGATCTCCGTGGAGGAAGGAGCGGCGTTCGGTGCGTGCTCTCGGCGTGCCGGGCGGAAGGTCTCGTAGCGGAGCTACTTGGCCTTTTGTCCGGTGCGGCGAGAGTGCGTGCCGAACGCCGCGACGCCGCGGAGATCCACCAGAAGCCCCCTGGACCCGGCCCGCCCCACCGCACGGCTGGAGAAACGGCTGCTCATGCCCACTCCCACCCTCCTCGTCCTGGACGCCGAACCCCTCCCTCGCCTCGGCCGCCTCACCGGCCGCGCCCATGTCGAACACACCGACGCGGAGGGTCTCGCCGAGCGCCTCCCGCGCGCGGATGTACTGCTGGTGTGGGATTTCACCTCGCGCGCCGTGCGGGACGCCTGGCCGGGCGAGGGTCCGCGGCCACGCTGGGTGCACACAGCGAGCGCTGGAGTGGACCATCTGATGTGTCCGGAACTCGCCGCTTCCGACACGGTGGTGACGAACGCGCGCGGCATCTTCGACCAGCCGATCGCCGAGTACGTGGCCGCGCTGGTGCTGGCGATGGCCAAGGATCTGCCGCGCACGCTGGAGTTGCAGCGGGAGCGGACCTGGCGGCACCGCGAGTCGCACAAGGTCGCCGGGGGCAAGGCCGTCGTGGTGGGCTCCGGGCCGATCGGCCGGGCGATCACCCGCACGCTCGGGGCGCTGGACATCACGACCGCGCTCGTGGGCCGCGCCCCGCGCTCCGGCGTGCACGGCCCGGAGGACCTGGACCGGCTGCTGGCGCGCGCCGACTGGGTGATCGCGGCGGCCCCGCTCACCGAGCAGACGCACGGCATGTTCGACGCCCGCCGCTTCGGCGTGATGCAGCCGTCCGCCCGGTTCATCAACATCGGCCGGGGCCAGCTCGTCGTGGAGGACGCGCTCGCCGACGCCCTGGCCAAGCACTGGATCGCGGGCGCCGCACTGGATGTCTTCGAGGCGGAACCCCTGACCCCCGACAGCCCGTTGTGGCGGCTGCCGGGCCTGATCGTCTCCCCGCACATGAGCGGCGACATCGTCGGCTGGCGGGACGAGCTCGGCGCTCAGTTCGTGGACCTGTACGAACTCTGGGCGAGCGGGGAGCCACTGAAGAACGTGGTCGACAAGCAGCGTGGGTACGTACCTGGTCACTGACGTTCCTTGGAGGGTGGATGACCGAGCTCACCGACCTGACCGCCGTACGGCTCCTCGACGGGTACCGCAAGGGCGAGTGGAGTCCTGTGGAGGCGACCCGGGCGGCGCTGGAGCGGGCCGAGGCGATCCAGCCGGAGGTGAACGCCTTCGTCCGGCTGACCGCCGAGGACGCGCTGGCCCGGGCCCGGGAGTCGGAGGAGCGATGGCGGCGCGGTGAGCCGCACGGGCTGCTGGACGGGGTGCCCGTCACGGTGAAGGACATCCTGCTGCAGCGCGGCGCGCCGACCCTGCGCGGGTCGAAGGCCGTGGATCCGGCGGGGCGCTGGGACGAGGACGCCCCGTCCGTGGCCCGGCTGCGGGAGCACGGGGCGGTCTTCATCGGCAAGACGACGACGCCCGAGTACGGCTGGAAGGGCGTGACGGACTCGCCGCTCAGCGGCGTGACGCGCAATCCGTACGACCCCTCGCGCACCGCGGGCGGGTCGAGCGGCGGCAGCGCGGCGGCCGTGGCGCTCGGCGCGGGGCCGCTGTCGCTGGGCACGGACGGCGGCGGCAGCGTCCGTATCCCGGCGTCGTTCTGCGGGATCTTCGCGCTGAAGCCGACGTACGGGCGGGTGCCGCTCTACCCGGCGAGCGCCTTCGGCACGCTGGCGCACGTCGGGCCGATGACCCGGGACGCGGCGGACTCGGCGCTGCTGATGGATGTGATCGGCCACCCGGACTCGCGCGACTGGTCCGCGCTCGCCCCGCCGCCGGGCGCGTACACGGACGGCCTGACGGGCGGGGTGCGCGGGCTGCGCGTGGCGTACTCGCCGTCGCTGGGCGGGCAGGTGGCGGTGCGTCCGGAGGTCGCGACGGCGGTGCGGCGGGCGGTGGAACGGCTGGCGGAGCTCGGCGCGTACGTCACGGAGACCGACCCTGACCTCACGGACCCGGTGGAGGCCTTCCACACCCTGTGGTTCAGCGGGGCGGCCCGGGTGACCGAGCATCTGGGCCCGCACCAGCGTGAGTTGCTGGACCCGGGCCTGCGGGAGATCTGCGACCGGGGGGCCCGCTACTCGGCCCTGGACTATCTGGCAGCGGTGGACGTCCGGATGGACCTGGGCCGCCGGATGGGCCGCTTCCACGACACCTACGACCTGCTGCTCACCCCGACCCTGCCGATCACGGCGTTCGAGGCGGGCGCCGAGGTACCGAAAGGATCCGGCCACCGGCGCTGGACGGGCTGGACCCCGTTCACCTACCCGTTCAACATGACGCAGCAGCCCGCGGCGAGCGTGCCGGTCGGCGCGGACGGGGACGGTCTGCCGATCGGTCTGCAGCTCGTGGCCGCCCGGCACCGGGACGATCTGGTGCTGCGGGCGGCCCACGCGCTGTACGAGGCCGGGGTGGCCTCCGCCGACCGGGTCAGGCTCTCCGGAAGCTGAGCGTCTCCCCCGCCGCTCCCGACCTCCACAGGTCGTTGCACGCCTCGGCCATGTTCTCCAGGCCGTCGACGACCTGGCCCCAGACGATGCCGGGGACCCAGCCGACATCGCCGTTCAGCAACAGGTTGTTGCGCTCGTAGAACAGGGCCAGGTCGACGAGCGTGGTCCCGGCGCGGACCTCGCGGTCGTAGCCGTAGGACTTGGTGCCAAGCTCCGCCCCGGCGAAGGTGAAATAACACAGATCGCCGGGAATGGGCGTGATGGTCGGGTTCTCCAGGGGTGGTTCACTTTCGGCGAATGGTGGGAAAAGTGCGTAAATCTCATTGCGTGCGTACTTCGCGTGGTAGACGTCGCCGGCCAGCGGAAGGGAATCCCAGACGGCGGCGCACGTGATCGGCGCGCGGTCGTCCAGCAGCTTGGCCGTGCAGGTCACGTCACGCTTGACCAGCGAGAGTTCGATGTAGCGATCAGCCATGCCTCCATGGGAGTGCCCCCAGGCCCCGCGGTCAAGGGCGCAACGGCGGAGTGCGGGGCTTGAAAAGATCGGCATAACTCAGGTGCGGTCGGGTAGCCGCGCGCCCATGGCTCCACCACAGAGAAGCCCCCTCAGAATTCCGGAACCCATATCCCGGACCGTGTCCGGATCCGTGTCCGGGTCCGTGTCCGGCCCCACACGCCGATCGCTGCTCGCGGGGGTCGCGGCGCTCGGCGCGCTGGGCGCCGCCGGATGCAGCCGGGTCGCCACCGCCTCGGACGTCAAGGGCGGTGATCTGCTCGAACGGCTCCGGGCCGCGGGCGTCGTCCGCCTCGGCATCGCCGGCGAGATCCCGTTCGGGTTCATCGACAAGAACGGCAAGCTGACCGGTGAGGCACCGGAGCTGGCCAAGGTGATCTTCAAGAGTCTCGGCGTCGACCGGGTGCAGCCCGTGCCGACCGAGTTCGGCTCGCTCATCCCGGGCCTGAACTCCCAGCAGTTCGACGTCGTCGCGGCCGGGATGTACGTCAACCCGGAGCGCTGCGAGCAGGTCATCTTCTCCGACCCGGACTACCAGATGCTCGACTCGTTCATCGTGCGCAAGGGCAACCCCAAGGGGCTGCACAGCTACAAGGACGTCGTCGGCAAGAAGGCGAAGTTCGCCACCGGGACCGGCTACGCGGAGATCCAGTACGCCGTCGAGGCGGGGTACAAGGAGAGCGACATCCTCATCGTCCCGGACCAGGTCGCGGGTCTGAACGCCGTCGAGGCGGGACGCGTGGACGTGTTCGCCGGTACGGCGCTCACCACCCGCGAGGTGGTGAAGAAGTCCTCGAAGGCGGAGGCGACCAAGCCCTTCACGCCGATCGTGGGCGGCAAGCCGCACGTCGACGGAGGCGCCTTCGCGTTCCGGCCGACCGAGACGAACCTGCGGGACGCCTTCAACGTCGAGCTGCGCAAGCTCAAGAAGAGCGGCGAACTGTTCCGCATCCTGAAGCCCTTCGGTTTCACGAAGGCCGAGATGACGGATCTGACCGCGAAGGAGCTCTGCGGCGGATGACCTCGGGACTCTGGGAACTCGTACTCAAGGGCGTGTGGACCACCGTCCAGCTGCTCGTCTGCAGCGCCCTGCTGGGCGCTGCCGTCTCCTTCGTGGTCGGCGTCGCGCGCAGCCACCGGCTGAAGATCGTCCGCTTCCTCGCGGGCTTCTACACCGAGGTGTTCCGCGGCACCTCCGCCCTGGTCATGATCTTCTGGGTGTTCTTCGTGCTGCCGGTCGCCTTCGGCTGGCAGCTCGTACCCCTGTGGGCGGGCACGCTCGCGCTCGGGCTGACCTACGGCGCGTACGGCGCGGAGATCGTGCGCGGCGCGCTGGGCTCGGTCGACCCGGCGCAGCAGGAGGGCGGCATCGCCCTCAGCTTCACGCCCTGGCAGCGACTGCGGCTGATCCTGCTGCCGCAGGCGGTGCCGGAGATGATCCCGCCGTTCTCGAATCTGCTGATCGAGCTGCTCAAGGGCACCGCGCTGGTGTCGATCACGGGCATGGGCGACCTGACGTTCAGCGCGAACCTGGTCCGCCTCGCGCTGCAGGAGAGCGCGGAGATCTACACGTACATCCTGCTCATCTACTTCGTGATCGCCTTCCTGCTCACCCGGGTCATGCGCGGACTGGAGAAGAAGCTCAAGGCCGGGGTCGGGAAGAAGCCCGACAGCAAGACCCGGGCGCCTGAGCCGGTCGTGGTGGAGGGGGTCCGATGAACTGGGACTGGAGCGCGGTCTCCGACTTCATGCCGGACTTCTGGGAGGGCCTGCTGGTCACCCTCCAGATCCTGCTGTTCGGCTCGCTGATCTCGTTCGCGCTGGGCCTGGTGTGGGCGCTGCTGATGCGGGTGCCCTCGCGCTGGGTGACCTGGCCGGTCGGGGCGGTCACGGAGTTCGTCCGCAACACCCCGCTGCTGGTGCAGCTGTTCTTCCTCTTCTATGTGCTGCCCGAGTGGGGCCTGACCTTCTCGGCGCTGGCCACCGGCGTCTTCGCGATCGGGCTGCACTACTCGACGTACACGATGCAGGTCTACCGGGCCGGCATCGAGGCCGTGCCGGTCGGCCAGTGGGAGGCGGCGACGGCGCTGAACCTGCCGCTGCGGCGGACGTGGACCGCGGTGATCCTGCCGCAGGCGGTGCGCCGGGTGGTCCCCGCGCTCGGCAACTACGTCATCGCGATGCTCAAGGACACGCCGATGCTGATGGCGATCACCGTCCTGGAGATGCTCGGCCACGCGCGCCTGTTCTCGCAGGAGCACTTCCAGTTCACCGAGCCCCTCACGGTGATCGGCGTGGCCTTCATCGTCATTTCCTACCTGGCCTCCCTTGCCCTGCGAGCCCTGGAGCGACGCCTTGCCCACTGACACTCTCCCCAATCCCGAGAAGAACCCCGCCAAGAGCACCGGCGAGCTGATCCGGCTGGAACAGGTCACCAAGCGGTTCGGCCAGAACACCGTTCTGGACCACCTGGACTTCTCGGTCGACGCCGGCAAGCACGTCACCCTGATCGGGCCGTCCGGCTCCGGCAAGACCACGATCCTGCGGCTGCTGATGACCCTGCTCAAGCCCGACGAGGGCACGATCACGGTCGACGGGCAGCGGCTGTTCCCCGCCTCCGACAAGGAGGTCCGCGAGGTCCGCAAGAAGATCGGGATGGTGTTCCAGCAGTTCAACCTGTTCCCGAACATGACCGTGCTGCGCAACCTCACCGAGGCGCCGGTCACCGTCCTCGGCATGTCGAAGGACGAGGCGGTGGAGCGGGCCAAGGGCCTGCTGGACATGGTGGGCCTGGCCGATCGGTGTGACGCCCACCCCTCGCAGCTCTCCGGCGGCCAGCAGCAGCGCGTGGCGATCGCCCGGGCGCTGGCGATGCAGCCCAAGGTGCTGCTACTGGACGAGGTGACCTCCGCGCTCGACCCGGAGCTGGTCGCGGGCGTGCTGGACCTGCTGCGGGACATCGCCCGCAGCACGGACATCACCATGCTCTGCGTGACCCACGAGATGAATTTCGCCCGGGACATCTCCGACCAGGTACTGATGTTCGACTCGGGCCGGGTCATCGAGTCGGGCCCGCCGGAGAAGATCTTCAGCGACCCGGAGCTGGACCGGACGAGGGAGTTCCTCAGCGCAGTGCTGTGACTACGGCCCGTGAACAGGCCTGACGCCGGGCCCTCGGATCGGGGCATGCTCCTGGCATATGCCAGAGGGTCAATGCCCCAGCCCGGGGGCCCGGAATCTTGTCAACCCCCGCTCTGCGCAACCCCTTTGCCGGTTATCGTGGAGGTGATTCGCTGTCCGGATTACGGCCAACAGCAAGCGCAGGGGGAGACCACCGTGGCGCTGAGGAACGAGCCGACCACCCCGTACCACTCGGCCCAGGAAGCCCTGCGCGTCCTGGAGACGGTGGCGCGAAACAGTTCAGGCGTCACCGACGCCGAGCTCGCCCGGCGCACCGGCATCGGACCGGAGCGGCTCACCGCGCTGCTGCGCATGCTGCGCCGCGAGGGCTACGTCGAGCAGATCACCGACGGCGCGTACGTCACGGGCGAGGCCCTGACCCGTCTGGGCTCCGCCCGCCATCGCGAGCAGGCCCTGCGCGACAAGATCCAGCACACCCTCGACCGGCTGCGCGACTCGGTCGGCGCCGCCGTCTACATGAGCCGCTACGTTGACGGCGAGATCAGCGTCACCCAGTACGCCGACAGCCCGGCCACGCCCAAGGTCAACGAGTGGGTCGACTTCCGCTCCTCGGCCCACGCCACCGCGATAGGCAAGAGCCTGCTGACCCAGCTCGACCACGCAGGCCGCCGCGATCACCTCTCCCGGCACAGGATGGCCCGCCTCACCTCGCGCACCATCACCAGCGACCGGCTGCTGCTCTCCCGGCTGGAGGCCCAGCCGGCCACCGTGCCCGTGCTGGACCTCCAGGAGTACGCGGTCGGCACGGTCTGCGCGGCCGTCCCCATCACGGCCGGCTCCTCCGTCGGCTGCCTGGCCCTGTCCCTCCCGGTCGAGCACGCCCACCGCCTCCGCCAGGCCGCGGACGCCCTCAACCGCAACGCGGCACCGGTCCTGCTGTCCATGGCGATCTAGCCGACCCCCGGGTGGTCAGAAGCACCCCTGGAGACCGGGTAGTATTTTCCCGTCGCCCACCGCGGAACACGGTTCCACCGGTCGGCGCGAGTCATGCGCCGCTAGCTCAGTTGGTTAGAGCAGCTGACTCTTAATCAGCGGGTCCGGGGTTCGAGTCCCTGGCGGCGCACCGGTGAAGGGCCTCTCGTGGGAGCGAGAGGCCCTTCGGCGTGTTCGAGGTCCTCCCCGGTCAGCCTGCGGTACGTGCCCTTCCCCGGCGGCCGCCACCACACCGGATCGGCGCACCGGAAGCCCTCCCGCCGCAGAGCCGCCCGGTGGATCTTGTTCGTGGCCGTGACCGGCATGCGGTCGGTCACCCGGACGAACCGGGGGGCCATCTTCGTCCCCAGGTCGGGCTGGGCGAGCAGGAACTCCGCGAAGGACAGCGGATCGAAGGTGCCGGCGATCGTCGCCATCACCTGGTCGCCGGTCACCGGGTCGGGCACCGCGTACACACAGACCGCCGCCGCCTCCTCGTAGCGCGCGAGGATGTTCTCGATCATCGCGGCGGCCAGGTTCTCGCCGTCGACGCGGAGGCGGTCGTCGGCGCGCCCGGCGAAGTGGAGGTAGCCGTCGGCGTCACGGCAGAAGAGATCGCCCGTCCAGTACCAGCCTCCCTTGCGGCGCTCCGCCTCGGCCGCCGGGTTGCGCCAGTAGCCCTCGAAGGGGCTGGGGCCCTGGTTGACCAGTTCGCCGATCGCCTCGTCCCCGTTGAGCAGCCGGCCCGCCGAGTCGAAGCGGGCCGGCGGGCACTCCCGGCCCGACTCCGGGTCCAGCACCACCAGCCCGGGCGTCGCCCGGCCGACCGCTCCCGCCGGTGTGCCCGGCGACCACTGCACGGCCGCACCACCCTCCGACGAGCCGTACCCCTCGACCAGCCGCACCCCGAACCGCCGCTCGAAGGCCGCCGCGTCCACCGCGCCCGCCTCCGTGCCGAAGCCCAGACGGAGGGGGTTGTCGCGGTCCTCGGGGTGCGGTTCGGTGGCCAGGACGTACTGGATCGCCCGGCCGACATAGGTGAAGTACGTCGCCCCGTAGCGGCGTACGTCCGGCAGGAAGCGGGACGCCGAGAAGCGGCGGCGCAGCGCCACCGCCGCCCCGGTGACCAGCGACGGCGCCCAGTCGGCGATCACCGCGTTGCCGTGGAACAGCGGCATGCAGAGGTAGTGGACGTCGTCCGGGCCCAGGGAGAACTGGCCGGCCAGGGAGCGGCCGGCGGCCGCCAGGCGGCCCTGGGAGCAGAGGGCGGCCTTGGGCGCGCCGGTCGAGCCGGAGGTGAAGTAGAGCAGGAAGCGGTCGGCCGGGGTCGCGCGGGACGGGTCCGGCCGGGCGTCCGCGTAGGGGGCCAGGAGGTCGGCGTACTCCGCCGTGTCCGTCACCAGCAGGCGCACCCCGGGCAGATCCAGACCCCGGAGCAACGGCAGGTGGGCCCGCTCGGTGACCAGGACACGGCACTCGGTGTGCAGGATGTCGCGGGCCAGTTCGGCACCGCGGCGGGTGGGGTTGACGCCGGCGACGGCCGCCCCGGCCAGGGCCGCCGCGCCCAGCCAGAGCGGGAACTCGGGGGTGTTGTCGAGCAGCACCCCGAGGTGGGGTTCGGCGGCCGGGAGCAGGAGGTCCGCCAGCAGCGCAGCCCGGGCCGCGGCACCTGCCGCCACCTCGTGATGGGTCAGCACCCGGTCCTCGTACCACAGCCCCGGCCGGTGGTCGCCCCACCGGCCGGCTACGAGTTCCGCGACCGTGCTCGCCCTGGAGTCCATGGGCGCGCACGGTAGTTGACGTACCGTCAGATGTGGAGGGTCACGGCATCACGGTCGCGTCGCCGCCGCCCCCGAACACGAAGTCGCTGTACGGGGCGAAGATCTGCGCGTACGTGACGACGAAGCCGGCGCAGCACACGACGACGACACCGAGGAACGCCAGGATGCCGACGACGGCCATCACATGCCTCGCCCGGCTCGGCGCCTGGGCCGTGGCCACGACCTGACGGCCTGCGGCGTAGTACACGGTGACGTAGTCGCCGTCGGGAGTCCTCCCGGGGCCGCCGTCCTCCTCGAAGCGGATGACCCGGCCGTCATGCGTGATGAACTCGTACACATGGCGGAGCGTGGTGCGCCGGCCCTCGGCCGTCAGTCCGCTGTTCCAGGCGCCCCGGATCTGCAGCCAGCCCCGCACCATCCGGTAGGCCATGAAGAGCGCCAGAGCCATGATCAGGACGGGCCCGGCGTAGAAGATCACGTCCATCGCATGTCCCCCGAGGTCCGTGTGCCGGCCCCGATCGGCCGGCGTGGGAGGAACCTACCCACACCGGCCGCACCGGCGACTCAAGAGAACCTCAGAGGTTCGGACGGTTCGGACGGTTCGGAACGGTTCAGAAGGTGACGTCCGAACAGGCGTAGAACGCGTTGGCCGTGTCGGCGATCGTCCATACGGCGACGATGACGTGACGGCCGCTCAGCCCGGACGGCAGTCTGCCGCTGTGGGAGAGCGTCTGCGGTGGCCGCTGGCCGTTGTACGGGACCGTGAAGAACGGCGTCAGGTTGAGGTCGGACCGGGCGAGGTTGTGGTTCTGGTTCCAGCCCGGCTTGGTGACGTAGTACCGGAAGTCGGTGGTGGCGTGCATGGCCGTGAACTGCCAGCGGAACGTGTAGTTCTGGCCGCCCGTCACCTTAGTGGCCGGCCAGGCGCCGCCTGACGGTGTGCGTGGTGCGCTGAGCTGGCCGAAGTGGCCGAGCCCTGCGTTGCAGATCTGCCCGTCGGCCGGGCCGGACGCCGGGAAGCCCTTCGGGCCCTCGACGCTCTGCGGCTCCCACTGGATCGAGCCGCAGTTGGTCACGGTGCCGTTCTGGCAGAGCTTCTGCCGGCTGATGGGGAGGTCGGTGTAGCCGTGGCCGCTGGCGCCGCCGGAGGAGAGTACGAGGGCTCCGGTCGTGGCCAGTCCCACCGCGGCTGCGGACAACTTGGTCCTTGTGCGCATGCTGCCGCTCCTGGAGAACGTGGGGGATGTTCAGTGAGCCGTGCAGGTAGGTCTAGACCAAGTCTGAATGTATGACCGTTAGTTGAACATGTCCATACCAATCACGGAGGCGTTTCCCCGCGCCCCGCGCAGAACGCCACCGTCAGGTCCTTCACCAGCGCCTTGCGCTCGTAGTCGTCGAGTTCGACCAGCCCCCGCATGGTCAGCCGGGTCACCGTGTCCTCCACAGAGTCCACGACCGAGGTGAGCACACTCGCCCGATGCTGGGCGTCCAGCGCCGCGATCCGGCGGCGGTGCATCGCGGCGGCGACCTCGGGGTCGTACTCCGCCCGGAGCGGCTGCACCGAGAACACCTCCAGGCCGACCGGGGCCGCCTCCGCCGACACCAGCCGGGTCAGCACCTCGGCCGCCGCCTCCCCTGCTCCCCTCGAACCGCCCGGCATCACCACCGGCACCCGGGCCAGCGCCGCCTCGACGCACTCGCGCAGGTACGACTCGTGGTCCTCGACGCCCAGCGTGGCCCGCGCGGTGTCCCGCACCCGCCACACCACCAGGACGACCACCCGCAGCGCGACCCCGTGCGCGTCGGCCGCGGGCACCGGCTCGCTGCGCCAGTGCCGCAGCCGTACGTCCACCCGGCGGCGCAGCAACAGGGGATTGACCCACAACAGGCCGGTGCGCCGGACGGTCCCCCGGTAGCGGCCGAACAGATCCAGCACCCAGGCCCGCCCGGTCCGGCCCCGGGCGAGCCCCCCGAACCCGAACAGCGCGAGCGCCCCGGCCCCCGCGTACGCGGCCCACTGCGCGGGACCGAGCCCGGCCCCGGTGTGGGCGGGCAGCCGCATCACCTCCAGTGCGAGCGGCGGCAGCACCCCGGCCCACCACGAGGCGGCCACGCACCCGGCCACCCCGCACGCCCCGGCCAGCACGCCCGCCGCACCGGGCAGCACCCGCGCGGTCCGCTCCACCAGGCCGGGGTCGACTTCCGGCACCGGACGCGGCGTCAGGGCGGCCGGGTGCCTGAGACGCGGCTGCTCCCCCGTGCCCTGCCGGCGGCCGACGACCGCCGGCTTCAGCGGTACCGGCGCCGGGTCGGGCTCGTCGCGGAACAGCAGATGGACGGGGATCTCGGTGGTCGACTCGTTCTGGATGAGCCGGGCGGTCCTGGCCGGCCCCTCGGCCGGTCCCTCGGGCTCGGACGTGTGGGAAGTGGTCGTGGTCATGCGTGCCTCCAGCCTCCGCGCCAGATGCGTCACAACGGGTGGGCCCCCCGTGCCGTGAGTGCCGTGAGTGCTACGAGAACAGCCGCCGCCAGGTCTCCGGCCCCGGGAAGCCGTCCGCCGCACCGCCCCGCCAGCCCTGGGTGCGCTGGAAGGCCTGGACGGCCCGCCGGTCCGACTCGCCCCAGCGCGGCCCCGGCCGGTCCGGGTAGAACCTGCCGAACCCCTTCCGCACCAGTTGTTTCCCCAGCTTGGTGACATACGGGTTGCTCGCACCGGGCCGGAACATCGCCCGCCCCGGGTAGCCGGGTACTCCGTGGGAGGAGGGCGGCGGCCCGGCCTCCGCCGCGGTGACGTCCTTGCCCTTCCCCATGACCAGCAACTCCCAGGTGCGCGGACCGGGCAGCCCGTCGGCGTCCGCACCCTTCCAGCCCTGGGCCGCCTGGAAGGCCCGGGTGGCCCGCCGGTGGGAGTCCGACCAGCGCGGCCCCGGCTCCGCGGGGTACGAGGCGCCGGCCCCGCGCGCGACGAGCATGCGGCCGAGCTGCGTGACGTACTTGTTGTTCGCTCCGGGGCCGAAATACGTCGCTCCCGGGTAGGGCGTGGCGGCCGGTGCGCCCGGCATCCCCCGGTCCTTGGCGGGGGCCGGCTCCTCCTGCCGGTCCTTTGCCGTGGGCGGCTCCTCCTGCGTGCTGACGCCCTTGTAGCGGTAGGGGACGTACCGGTCGGAGTCGCTCGTGTAGGCGTACGGGGTGGTCTGGCGGCGGGTGTGCGGGCGGGCCTGCTCGTAGGCCGTGTAGGAGGTGTGCCTGGTGTTCGTCCAACCGCCGAAAATGACGACGTGCGAGCCGCTCTCCGGGTTGGCCGGATTGTGGAACAGCAGAATGTCGCCCGGCTGGAGTTCCTCCTTGGAAATCCGTTCACCGAATTGGGCGAGGCTGCCCGTCCATTCGTTTCCGGGCAGCTTCCAGGCCATCGACACATAGCCCGAGCAGTCCTGCCGGTAACCGTCGGACCAGTACGCGTTCATGTTGTACGGCACTTTCGCGGCGACCCAGGTCTTGGCCCGCTCCATGATCTCCGTACGGGTGATGGCGGCGAGCTCGACGGAGTCGGAGGGCTTGCCCTCGCGGCCGTCCGAGCCATGCAGCGGGGCCGTGTCACCCTGCGGGGTCTCGGGATCGTCATCTGCGAAAACACCCGATCGGTGGGGTGCCTGCGGGGCGGCGACGGCCGGTACGGCGTGGCCCGCGCCGAGGGTGGCGGCGGCCACGGCGGCCAGGGCGAGAGCCCGGTGCGCGGCCGGATGGGTGGTGGTGCGGCCGACCGGGGAACGCGGCAGGACGCGGCGCCAGTGGACGCAGCCGGGGCAGTCGCAGTCGCCCCCGGGGTCGAATTCCTCGAATACCGGCGACTTCATGCGATTCCCCTCACAGTTCCGGCGGAAAATGACGGCGCCCGGTGCAGCCCCGGGCGCGCGCCGTCAGTTTCTCAACTGTCTTCCGGACTCGCATGCTGACGGTCCGAATGATGTAACCGACGCCCTCGCCGGGGCCGCTCCTGACCCCATCCGGTGGTCCGGAGCACCTCCATACGTCCTGTAGAGTTACGACGTCAGCGCGCGCCGCTAGCTCAGTTGGTTAGAGCAGCTGACTCTTAATCAGCGGGTCCGGGGTTCGAGTCCCTGGCGGCGCACCGACCGGAAAGCCCCTCGCGGAAGCGGGGGGCTTTCTTGTATCTCCATGTGGCCGGAACCCGGTGCACCGCGCGATTGGCCGGATACCCTCTGGCCATGGCAGCGCGAGACCTACAAGAGCGGATCAAGAAGCTCATCATCGACCGCCGGCTGGCCTCCGGGGCCCCGCTGCCGACCGAGCCCGAGCTGATGGAGTACCTCGGCGCGAGCCGGAACTCGGTGCGCGAGGCGCTGAAGGCGCTCCAGGCGATGGGCATCGTGGAGATCCGGCACGGCTTCGGCACCTATGTCGGCCCGATGTCCCTGGCCCCGATGATCGAGGGCCTCGCCTTCCGCACGGTCGCCGGGCACTACCGGGGCGAGGACTCCCTGCTCCAGCTGCTCGAACTGCGGGAGGCCGTGGAGACCGGGCTCGTCTCCCGGCTCGCGGGGCGGATACCGGAAGCCGACCTCGTTGAACTGGACGCGCTCGTCGACCGTATGGAAGAGGAGGCCGCACGCGGAGCCGGCCTCGCCGAGACCGACCGGGCCTTCCACGCCACCCTCTACCGGGGGCTGGACAACGTGCTGCTGTGCGAGGTCCTGGAGGCGTTCTGGGACGCCTTCCACCGGGTCCGTACGGACCTCGGGGGCGAGCCGCAGGACCCGAAGGTCACCTGCCGGCAGCACCGGGAGATCCTCGACGCGGTCCGGTCCGGTGACTCGATGCGGGCGGAGGAGGCCATAAGGGAGCACTTCGGCAACATCCGCGCCCGTCTGTCCACAACGGCTCCACAGAGTCCCCACACGCGTCACAATGAACGCGTATGACCGGTAAACACCGCGTTTCGCATCTTGCGATCATGATGGACGCCGTAGAACCCTGGTTATCTGGTTTTTCAAGATGCTGCGGATTCGCGGCAGTTGGGGGGCAGAAGTACCGGTTGCCGCCCGGGCGGGGGTAGGGGCCCCGTTCACGGAGCGATGCCGAGGGGGGCATCATGCAACCGGAAGGTCGCGTTGCCGTGTCTATAGGGTGTGGATGACGTGGTGACTGCGATCCACCACTGATACGTCTGTGAAGGTCGAGGGGGACCTGGAGCAGACGGTAAGAAGCGACGAAACACGCGGATATTCGCGTGTGGGGGGATGACTCATGACGTCGAGGCCCACGGGTGCCCGGCAGGACCACGACCCGTCCCAGACCACTCAGCTCAGGGTGCCTGGGCACCGGATGAGCACGACGGGGACATTCCGGCGGATCAAGAAGAATCTGCCGAGATACGACTACGAGCATTACAGCCGGCTCGCGGGTCCCCTCACCCAGCCCGATCCGAACAAGCCGTACAAGGTGCAGTACCGCTCGCTCATCTCGCAGGAGCCGCACCGCATCAGGGTCGCCCTGATGCTGGCCGCGGCCCCGGTGCTGTCCCTGGTCCTGCTGTTCTGGCTGCTCCAGCCCGAGCACTGGACCGAGCGCGACTACCCGGCCTTCGACTGGCTGCCCGCGCTCGACATAGTCATGCTGGTCTCGATCGGCCTCATCGAGTTCTTCCGCTGCATGAACGTGCTGTCGAACGCGCACGCCACGCTCGTGGCCCGCGACCCGATCCCGGTGGTGCCCGAGACCGGCACCCGAGTGGCCTTCCTCACCTCCTTCGTGCCCGGCAAGGAACCGCTGGACATGGTGACGAAGACCCTGGAGGCCGCGGTCAAGATCCGCCACCGGGGCCTGATGCACGTCTGGCTGCTCGACGAGGGCGACGACCCCGATGTGAAGGCCGTCTGCCAGCGCCTCGGCGTGCACCACTTCTCCCGCAAGGGCGTCGCGAAGTGGAACCAGGCCAAGGGCCCGCACCGCGCCAAGACCAAGCACGGCAACTACAACGCCTGGCTCGAGGCGCACGGCGACGACTACGACTTCTTCGCCTCGGTCGACACCGACCACGTGCCGCTGCCCAACTACCTGGAGCGGATGCTCGGCTTCTTCCGCGACCCGGACGTCGGCTTCGTCATCGGCCCGCAGGTCTACGGCAACTACGACAACGCCATCACCAAGGCCGCCGAGTCGCAGCAGTTCCTCTTCCACGCGCTGATCCAGCGCGCCGGCAACCGCTACGGCTCCCCGATGTTCGTCGGCACGTCCAACGCCGTGCGCATCAAGGCGCTCAAGCAGATCGGCGGTCTGTACGACTCGATCACCGAGGACATGGCGACCGGCTTCGAGATGCACCGCCACAAGAACCCGGCGACGGGGAAGAAGTGGCGCTCGGTGTACACGCCGGACGTGCTCGCGGTCGGTGAGGGCCCGAGCGCCTGGACGGACTTCTTCACCCAGCAGATGCGCTGGTCGCGAGGGACGTACGAGACGATCATCGGGCAGTACTGGAAGGGCTGGTACTCGCTGCCGCCGAGCAAGCTCTTCAACTACACGATGATGATCATCTTCTACCCGATGTCGGCCCTCAACTGGATCCTCGCGGCGCTGAGCTGCTGCCTGTTCCTGGGCCTGGGCGCCTCGGGTGTGAACATCGACCCGGCGGTCTGGCTGATGCTCTACGGCAACGCCTCGGCCCTGCAGATCGGCCTGTACGTCTGGAACCGCCGGCACAACGTCTCGCCGCACGAGCCGGAGGGCTCCGGCGGTGTGGCCGGCATGGTGATGTCCGCGCTGTCGGCACCGCTGTACGCGAAGGCGCTGATCGACTCCGTACTGCGGCGCAAGAGCAAGTTCGTGGTCACGCCCAAGGGCGACTCGGCGAGCCCCGACCGCTGGTTCGGGACGTTCCGCTACCACTGGTACTTCGTCGCGATCTTCGGTGGCTCGATCGCCGCCGGCTTCGTCTACGGCCACGCCCACCCCGCGATGATCATCTGGGCGACGTTCGCGCTGCTGATCACCGCCTCGCCGGTCTTCGCCTGGCGCTGGCAGCTGCGGCAGGACGCGAAGAAGCCCGCCGAACCCGCCGTGGAAGCGCCGCAGGACTCCGCGGGGCCGTACCGGACGCAGCCGCTGCCGATCCCGCAGCAGCCGGCGTCGCACGCCCCGCAGCACAAGCCCAGTTGGGCCGCCGCTCCCGGCGGCGACGGGGAGGTCGGAGGATCCGACCAGACCATGCAGATCGCCCTTGGTGGACTTGGGGGACGTAAGGAATGAACGACCGTGCAGGCCGCCGCCGGGCCCGTCGACTCGCGATCGGCACGGCGGTGGTACTCGCGCTGGCCGGGATGAACGGGCCGTGGCTCTACCGCTTCGGCACCGAGAAATACCACCAGTACACAATCAACAAGCCGGAGTACAAGGCCGCGAACGGCAAGTGGGAGATCATCGATTTCCCCGAGGAGTACCGGCAGAACACCATCCACGCGGCGCTGCTGCGCACCGGCAAGGTGCTGCTCGTCGCGGGCTCGGGCAACAACCAGGACAACTTCGACGCGAAGAAGTTCGACACCCGGATCTGGGACCCGGTCAAGGGCACCATCAAGAAGGTCCCCACGCCCGCCGACCTGTTCTGCACCGGCCACACCCAGCTCGCCAACGGCAATCTGCTGATCGCGGGCGGCACCAAGCGGTACGAGAAGCTCAAGGGTGACGTCACCAAGGCCGGCGGCCTGATGATCGTCCACAACGAGAACCCGGACGAGCCGATCACCCTGCCCGCGGGCACCAGGTTCACGGGCAAGGAGAACGGCAAGACCTTCGTCTCCAAGGACCCGGTGCTCGTGCCGCGCGCGAAGAAGGTGTTCGACAAGGCGACGGGCAAGTTCCTGCGCAACGACCCCGGACTCGGCCGTATCTACGTCGAGGCGCAGAAGCGCGGGCAGAAGTACGAGACGGGCACGCAGGACAACTACAAGGTGCACGGCCTGAGCGGCGCCGACGCCAAGAACACCTACGGCATCGCGCAGAAGCTCGCCCTCGACAAGAAGGACTTCCAGGGCATCCGGGACGCCTTCGAGTTCGACCCGGTCGCCGAGAAGTACATCAAGGTCGACCCGATGAAGGAGGCCCGCTGGTACCCGACGCTCACCACCCTGAGCGACGGGAAGATCCTCAGCGTCTCCGGCCTCGACGACATCGGGCAGCTCGTCCCGGGCAAGAACGAGGTCTTCGACCCGAAGACCAAGAAGTGGACCTACACGGACAAGGTCCGGCAGTTCCCGACCTACCCGGCGCTGTTCCTCATGCAGAACGGCAAGGTCTTCTACTCGGGTTCCAACGCGGGCTACGGACCGGACGACGTGGGCCGTGAGCCGGGCGTCTGGGACGTGGAGACCAACCAGTTCAAGAAGATCCCGGGACTGAGCGACCCCAAGCTCATGGAGACGTCCGGCACGGTGCTGCTGCCGCCCGCGCAGGACGAGAAGTACATGGTGGTCGGCGGCGGTGGTGTCGGCGAGTCCAAGGAGTCCAGCGAGAAGACCCGGATCGTCGACCTGAAGGACGCGGACCCGAGCTTCGAGGACGGCCCGTCCCTGGAGAAGGGGACCCGCTACCCGAACGCCTCGATCCTGCCCGACGACAACGTGCTGATCTCCGGCGGCTCGGAGGACTACCGGGGCCGCGGCGACTCGAACATCTTCCAGGCGCACCTCTACGACACGGAGAAGAACGACCTCAAGCGGGTCGCCGACCCGCTGGTGGGCCGCAACTACCACTCCGGGTCGATCCTGCTGCCCGACGGCCGCTTGATGTTCTTCGGCTCGGACTCGCTCTACGGCGACGCGGCCAACACCAAGCCGGGCAAGTTCGAGCAGCGCATCGAGATCTACACGCCGCCGTACCTCTACGGCGACGGGGAGCGGCCCTCGCTGTCCGGCGGGCCGCAGACCATCGAGCGCGGCGCGACGGGGACGTTCACCTCGTCGAGCGCGTCCTCGGTCAAGAAGGTCCGGCTGATCCGGCCGAGCGCCGCCACGCACGTCACGGACGTCGACCAGCGGTCGATCGCCCTGGACTTCAAGGCGTCCGGCGACAAGCTGACCGTGACCGTTCCGAAGAACCGGAACCTGGTCCAGGCGGGCTGGTACATGCTGTTCGTGACGGACGCCAAGGGGACGCCGAGCAAGGCCCAGTGGGTCAAGGTGCCGTAGCTCTTCATGCTCCTCACGGCCGAAAGGGGCGCTCTCCTTGTGGAGAGCGCCCCTTTCGTCTGTCCGGGCCGGGCTAGGAGCTGGCCTTGGTCAGCTTCAGTGCGTAGTCCGACCACCACTGGCCCGCCTTCGGGCCGCCCTTGCACTCGCCGTCCGACTCCCCCGGCCGCTTGACCCAGAGGTACGCGTCGACCAGCGGGTCGGCCGTCTTGGTCGTGGGCGTCTCGCCCAGCGCGCGGCCCGGCGGGTTGCACCAGCGCTCGTCCGGGTTGCCCTGGGTGTAGGGGCCCTTGCCGTTGCGGCTGGTGTCGATGACGAAGTGCTTGCCGCCGACCTTGGCGGAGAGCTGCTTGCCGTAGGCGATGGACTCGTCGGTGGAGTAGAAGTTGGAGACGTTGACCGAGAAACCGTCGGCCTGTTCGATGCCGGCCCGGTTCATCGACTCGAAGATCTGGTCCGGGTGCCCCCAGCCGGCGTTGCCCGAGTCCAGGTACACCTTGGTGTTCTTCAGCGACTTCAGCTTGGCGACGGCACCCTTGAGGAGGTCGTAGCGCTCCTCGTGGAACTGCTCCGGAGTGCAGCCGTCGACGAGGTGCAGCAGGGCGTCCGGTTCCAGGATGACCGTGGCCGACCGGGCGCCGATGCCCTCCGCGACGCCGTCGAGCCATTCGCGGTAGGCGTTGCCGTCGGCGGCGCCGCCCTGCGAGTACTGGCCGCAGTCGCGGTGCGGGATGTTGTAGAGCACGAGCAGCGCCGTACGGCCGGCCTTGTCGGCGGCCTCGGTGAAGCCCTGGGTCTGTTCCCGCGGGTTGTCCGGGCCGACCCACTCGGCGACGGGCTGCTCGGCGATCTTGCGGATCTGCTCGGCCTCCTGCTTCTTGCCGGACTTCTCCAGCGCGGCGACCTGCTGTGCCGCGGTGCCGTCCGGGTTGACCCAGAAGGGCGCCTTTTCCTTGGGCTGTTGGGTGATCCCGGCGCCGGCGTCCGCGCCGCCGTCCGATCCGTCTCCTCCGTCGGAGGAGGAACACCCCGTGATCAGCAGTGCCGCCCCCAGCACCACTGCGGACATCCGCCTTCCCGCGGTCGTCCCGGCCCCCCTGCTGCCGTACATCCAACTCCCCCTTGGGTGCACCGTTCCAAGTCTCAATCCTGACATACGTCCCGCGACACCTAGGCCCGGGCGCCCCTTTGGTTCTACAGTCTCCATCAGCACGACCCGGCCTCCGGCCAGAGTTTCACCCACCGTGGCTCCCGTGGCCTCCCGCGCAGTTCGCCGGGTTACTCCCGCAGCCCGTGCGCGCGTGGTCGAGGACCGGCCCGGTCGTCGACTTCAGGGGGAGCGGGTCGTCGGCCGGGTCAGGTGGACCTCCCCCACTCACAGTCCGGTACCGGTGAGGTAGGCCGACACCACCACGTTCGCCGTATAGCTGCCCGTCGTACGGTCGAAGCTGCCGCCGCAGGTGACCAGCCGCAGTTCCGCCCGGCCCGAGCGGCGAGGGCCGTAGGCCTGGTGGGCGTCGAAGCGGTCGCGGGTGAGGACCTGGACGGACTCGACGGTGAACTCGGCGACCTTGGCGTCGGCCCGGATCACCCGGATCGTCTGGCCCGGCCGCAGGGCGCTGACCTTGTAGAAGACGGCGGGCCGGGTCTCGCTGTCGACGTGCCCGACCAGCAGCGCGGTCCCCGGCGCCCCGGGTGCCGCCCCGCCCGCATACCAGCCGACCACGCCCGGCTGGTCGTACGGCGGCGGATCGAGCGCCCCGCGCCGGTCCAGGCCGCGCGCCACCACCGGTGCCTGGACGCCGATGCCGGGAATGTCGACGCGCTGCGGCAGCGCGTCGCCGAGCGGGCGGTGCGCGGGGGGCAGTTTCACGTCCGGGGGGCGTCCGGCCGCGGCCATGTCGCCGGTGGTGGGCGCGGAGATGCCGTGCCGTACGTCGGTCACCTCGCGGCCCCAGAGCCAGAGCCCGAGCAGCAGCACCACCCAGGCCACGCCGGCCAGCAGACGGCCGGTGCCCGAGGGGCGTCGGCGCACCCGGTCCAGGTCGAGGTCGGACATGGTCAGTCCGTTCCGCGCTTCCGGCGGACACTGTCCCGCGCGACGGCCACCGCGGCCACTCCCGCGAGGACCAGGCCGATCACGCCCTGCGCGGCGCCGGGCCCGGCGCCACCGTCCTCGGCGGCGACGAGGTGTGCGGCGCCGCCACCGCCGGCCTCGACGGGAGCGACGGGCGAGGCGTGCGCGCCCGGCCGCCGGGTTGCGGACGACCGGCCTTCTTCCTCGAGCCCGGGATCGAGCTCAGGCTCGGACTCGGGTGATGGCTTGCCGCCCTCGGGCAGGGGCTGCCGCCCGCCCGTCCCCGGCGCGGGTGGCTGCCCGGCGGCCCCGGTCGCGACCACCCCGGGCGCGGACGGACCCGCACTCTCCGGGCTCTCACGGCTCTCCCGGCTCTCCCTGACGGTGAACGTGCTGGTCCGTTCGGCGCCCCCGCAGCTGATCTTCACGGTGTAGGTCCCCGCCCTGAGCGTGGAGGGGACCCGGCTCTCGCCGACGAGTTCACCGCCGGTGACGGTGAGCGGCGCGTCCGCGACGAACGCCGTCGAGGCGGCGACGGCCGTCCTCGCCGCGCAGCCGGTCACGCGGAGCGCGACGTCACCGCCGGGTGCGGGGGTCGCCGGGGTCACCGAGACGCCCCCCGGGTCCGCCGCGAACGCCGTCGGGGTGAGGGCGGCCGCGACCAGGACGCTCGTACAGAGAGTGAACCGCAGGGAACCCATCGTGAACCTCCAGATGCCTGGAGCCTCCCCCGCAGGGTGGGTCGCCGCATCCTCAGGGGCACGGCGACTGCTCCGAACGGGTGGCGACGGGTTTGGGCGCGGGTGCCCCGCCCCTGAACCCCGGCCGGCTAGACCCGGTCGACGAGGTCCGCGATCGAGTCCAGGACCTGCGAGGGCCGGTACGGAAAGTCCTCGACCTGGTCGGGCCGGGTGAGGCCGGTGAGCACCAGGAACGTCTGCATCCCGGCCTCCATACCGGCCAGCACGTCGGTGTCCATGCGGTCGCCGATCATCGCGCTGGACTCGGAGTGCGCCCCGATGGCGTTCAGCCCGGTCCGCATCATCAGGGGGTTCGGCTTGCCCGCGAAGTACGGCTTCTTGCCGGTCGCCTGGGTGATCAGCGCCGCCACCGCGCCGGTCGCGGGCAGTGGGCCCTCGGTGGAGGGGCCGGTCTCGTCGGGGTTGGTGCAGATGAAGCGGGCGCCGCCGAGGATGAGCCGCACCGCCTTCGTCATGGCCTCGAAGGAGTATGTGCGGGTCTCGCCGAGGACGACGTAGTCCGGCTCGTGGTCGGTCAGGATGTAGCCGATGTCGTGCAGCGCGGTGGTCAGCCCCGCCTCGCCGATGACGTACGCCGATCCGCCCGGCCGCTGGTCGTCCAGGAACTGGGCGGTGGCCAGGGCCGAGGTCCAGATGCTCTCGATCGGCACGTCCAGGCCCATCCGGCGCAGCCGGGCGTGCAGGTCGCGCGGGGTGTACATCGAGTTGTTGGTGAGGACCAGGAAGGGCTTCCCCGACTCGCGCAGCTTCTTCAGGAAGGCGTCGGCGCCGGGGATCGGTACGCCCTCGTGGATGAGCACACCGTCCATGTCGGTGAGCCACGACTCGATGGGCTTGCGGTCTGCCATGTGCGGGATCTCCTGCCGTACGCGTCCGGTCCAGCGTGCGACCCAGCCTAAACAAGTGGCCGGATCATGCGGAATGGGCCGGTCACGGCGTCCCGAGGGGCGGGACGGTGCACAGAGACCCGCACCGCGCTGCGGCCGCCTCAGCGGCGCCTGCGCGCCAGCAGCAGTACCCCGCCCCCGGTGAGCAGCAGCGTCGCCGCGGCCGCGGCGACCCGGACGCCGATTCCGGTGCGGGCGAGTTCCTCGGCGAACGGGAAGCGGTCCTCGCGGGGCGGGACCGAGGACTCCGGCTCCGGCCGGGTCTCCGGCTGGGAGTCGGTGCCGCCGTCGATCTCCCCGTCACCGCCGTCGCTCTCCCCGTCTCCGCCGTCCACCGGGCCATCGCTCGCGATGCCGAACCGGTAGTCGTTGGACTGCCCGACCCAGTCGCCGTCGTCGTCGTGCCGCTGTACGACGGCGGCGTTGGCGGTGACGACGTTGGGCACGGCGTCCGAGGTGATCGCGAGCCGTACCTTCACGGTGACGGTCCTGCCCGGCCCGACGGTGAACCCGGCGAACCGGTTCTCGTCGTCGGCCAGCGCCCCGACGAGCTCGTCCTCACCGGTCTTCTCGAACCGCACGGTGTGGGACCGCGCGCCCTCGAAGAACTCCAGCCGGGGCTGGGACGGCTCCAGGGCCCGCTTGTCGTCCACGAGCACGACGACGGGATGGATCCCGGTGCAGGTCCGGTCGGTCGTGTTGGTCAGGTCGAGGTACCAGGTCCCGAACCCGCCCCCGGCCGCGTAGGCGTCCGGGCCGCCGTGGACGCGGGTGGTGAGCGGGAAGGTGTGGTCGTCGGGCGCGGCACAGGCGGGCGTCGGATCGTCCGCGTACGCCGGGTGAGCACCAGGGAGCAGGACGGCGGCTGCCGCCGCCAGGCAGAGGTGAGCGGGCGTGCAGAGTCGCATGGACATGTGACATTGCCGGATGCGGGCGATCGCGAGCGACACGGCCCGCAACGACCCCCGAACGGCGGTGCGGATCCGCCCGGTCGGCGGACAGCCGGCCCCCGGGAGCGGGTCTCAGGCCGTGCCGCTCCCCGCTCCGGCACGGAGCATGCGTACGACGGCCGCGTTGCCGGCGCACCGCTGGGCGTGCCGGAGATGCTCGACGACCTTGGGGTCGGGCGGTTTCTGCGCCGGCGGCACCCGCGGCCCCGCTCAGCGGCGCAGGGTCAGCGTGAGCGTCGCGCCCAGGAACCCGTTGTCGGCGGAGCCGGTCCAGCCCTCGTGCCACGTCCGGCCGGTCTCCTTGCCGTACATCCGGAAGTACCAGAGGGGATCGTTGCGGTCGAGGGTGTTCATGCTGTCGGCGTGCTGTTCGCGCGCGTAGTTCTCCATGGTGATGTAGTCGCTGCCGCTCACGGCGACCACACCGCCGTAGTGGTAGTCCATGTGGTTGTCGGTGCCTTCGGCTCGGGCCTGCGCTCGCGTTTCGTGCTGCTGGGCGTCGGGCCGGGCCATGGTCACCATGCCGTCGCCGACCCTGGGGATGGCGGCGTGCTGGTTGGCCTCAAGGTCCTGCAGCACCCGTTCGGCGTTCTCGGGGGACTCCCGGACCAGCTGCTGGAAGCGGCCGCTCATGCCGAAGGTGATCCGGTCGTATCCGGCCGGGTCGCCGCCGTCGATGGCCTCCTGGAACTTCCCCTGCCAGCCGCCCCCGGGCTCCATGCGCGCGAGGAACTTCTCGATCGTGTCCCAGTAGCGGTTGTCCGCCTCGCGGTACATGGAATGCTTCCCGGTCACCCATCCGAGCATCTCGTTGCAGCGCTGCGGCGTGAGCACGTCGAGGCCCTTGGTCTTCTCGCCGCCCTTCTCCTTGCGGTACTTGGGCTCCACCTCGTGGAGGACGACCTTGCGGCCCGATCCCTCGATGGTCAGGGTCCTGCCGGTCTTCGACAGCGAGAGCCCGCGCTTCTGACCGGCGCCGGGGAGGTTCTTGATGGACGCGCTGAGCTGTTTGTCGGTGGCGAAGAAGTTCTTCGGTTCCTTGCCGTCGCCGGCGTGTTCCACGGCCAGGTCGAACTTGTCCGACACGGCGAGGTCCACCTCGCCCGCGTAGACGAGGTGGGGCTTGGGCGGCGCGTAAGGGGAGCGCTCGTCGTACCAGCTGCCCTGCTCGTTGGTGTCCTGCCCCACGAAGAAGTCGTCGGAGTCGGGCTGCTTCTTGGGGTACTCCGTGGAGCCGGCCTTGATGACGTGGAGGCGCTGGACCGCCGTACCGTCGCCGCCGCAGCCGTCCCCGTCCGCGCAGCCGGCGGCCGCGGCCTTCTGGGTGCCGTCGGCGGTGCGCTGCACGGGTACCGGCCCGCTCATGACCCGGTCCGCCTTCGTCTCCGCGTGGCGTTCGCCCGGGTCGCCCGGGGCGGACATGCTCATGCCCGCGCCGTTGTTCGTGCCCGGTACGGGTCCTGCCTGCTGGTCCTCGAAGTGGGCCAGTTCGTGCGCCCAGTCCTTCTTGGTCATCCCGCCGCCGTCGACGACATGGCGGCCGCTGGTGAACGCCTTGGCGTCCAGGACCGCCGCCGACTCGCGTGCCTCGGGCCCGTCGTGCACGAGGACACCGCTGAAGTCCGTCCCGCCGAAGCGCTGCTCCATCTCGGAGCGCAGGCCCGGCTCCAAGGGCCTGGCCGGGGAACCGAGGGCCCGGTCGAGGGCGGCCCGCTGCACCTGGGCGTGCTCGGCCTCGGCTGCGGCCTCATGGGTGTCGTGGCCCGCCGCGGCCACGCGCTGCACATGCCGGATCCAGGCCGCGCTCAGCGGTGACGCCGGTGGCCTGGCGGAGGATCCGCCCGCCGCCCGGCCGACCGCACCGGCATGCCCTTGGTGGAAGGCCCGCATGTCTTCTCCTTCTCCCCGGAACCGGACAGCCGATCAACCGATCAACGTCTACCGAGGCCGCCGCGAGAAGAACATGTCCTTACGCGCACACCTGGGGGCAAGCAACAGGGTCCTGGAGGACACCTCACCCGCCCCCACGCCCGAACACCGGCCCCAGCACCAGCTGAGCCGCCCCCGCCGCCACGACACGTCCGCCTCCGGGCGCGACCCGCACCGGCACGGCCTCCTGGCCCGTCCGCCGGGCCCGGGCCTCCAGTACCGCCCCGACTCCCCGCACGAACGCCTCCGGAGCGGTGGCCACCGTACGGCCGCCCAGCAGGACGACGTCGATGTCGAGCAGTCCCACCAGGTTCGCCGCCCCGGCGCCCAGGACCCGGGCCGCCTCCCCCGTGTCGCCGCGCGCCACCGCCCCGAGGCACAGCGCCTCGACGCAGCCGCGGTCGCCGCAGGTGCAGGGCGGGCCGTCCAGCTGGATCACCTGGTGGCCGAACTCCCCGGCCCCGGTCCTGGCCCCCCGGTGCACGGTCCCGCCGATCACCAGCCCGGCGCCCAGCCCCGTGCCGAGGTGCAGGTAGGCGAAGGAGCCGCGCTCGCCCCCGGCGGCCAGGCCCAGCGCCGCCGCGTTGGTGTCCTTGTCGACCACCACGGGCACCCCGAGCCGCTCCGCCAACGCCTCCCGCAACGGAAAGCCGTCCCACTCGGGAAACCCGGTCACCCGGTGCAACACCCCCCGCCCGTGATCGAGCGGCCCGGGCAACGCGACACCGACCCCGAGCAGGGACCCGACCCGGGCGAGCGACCCGGAGGTCGACGCCTGCGCCGCCTCGTCCCGGGCGGACCCCGCCCCGGCCGCCCGGGCGTCTCCAGCCGCCTCCGGCACGACGTCCGTCCCGGGCAAGGACCCGGGCCGAGCGAGTGGCCCGGAGGTCGGCGCCTGGGCCGCCGCTGCCCGGGCGGACCCCGCCACCCCGCCAACCGCCTTCCGCGCGATCTCCGCCCCAAGCTCGGAATCCGCCCGCGCAAGCGACCCGGCAGGCAGCACCCCTTCCGCCCCGGCCTCACCAACCGCCTCCCGCACGACGTCCGTCCCGGGCAAGGACCCGGGCCGAGCGAGCGGCCCGGAGGTCAACGCCTGCGCCGCCGCATCCCGGGCAGCCCCCGCCCCGACCGACCGAGCCTCACCAGCCACCTCCGGCGCGACCTCCGGCCCGAGCAGGGCATCCGCCCCCGCAATCGGCCCGGAGGCCGACACCTGGGCCGCCGCATCCCGGGCAGCCCTCACCCCGGCCGCCCCGGCCTCACCAACCGCCTCCCCCACGCCCCCCACCCCGAGCCCGGAATCCGCCCGCGCAAGCGACCCGGCAGGCAGCACCCCGGCCACCACCTCCCGCACCGCTTCCGTCACCGCCGTCAGCACGGCCGGTGCCCCTGCCCCGAGGTCCAGTGGGGCCCGCCGTTCCCCCACCACGGTCCCCCGCAGATCCACCAGCACGGCCCGCACCTCGTCCCGGTCCAGTTGGACCCCGACCGCGTGCCCCGCCTCGGGCACCAGCCGTAGCACCGTCCGCGGCTTGCCTCCCGTAGAGGCCCGCCGGCCGGCCTCCGCCGCGAGGCCGGCCTCCCGCAGCCGGGCCGTGATCTTGCTGACCGCCTGTGGGGTGAGCCCGGTCCGCTCGGCCAGTTCGAGCCGGCTGATGCCATCGGCCCCGGCGGTCCGCAGCAGGTCGAGCACGAGCGCGGCGTTGTGGCCGCGCAAGGCCAGCAGGTTCACCCCACCTCCGGTGCCACGCATGCCGCCCATCCCACCCGTACGGTCGTCCGCCCTGTTCACGCCCCCCATTGTCCCCGGCGCTTGCACTTTGGCAACAGCGTTGCGAAAGTAGCCACCATGACTGGCACACCCCTCCGCGTCGGCCTCGTCGGCTACGGCCTCGCCGGCTCCGTCTTTCACGCCCCGCTGATCGCCGCCACCGAGGGCCTCACCCTCGACACGGTGGTCACCTCGAACCCCGAACGGCAGCAGCAGGCCCGTGCCGAGTTCCCGGACGTACGCTTCGCCGCCACCCCGGACGAGCTGTTCGACCGGGCCGCCGAGCTGGACCTGATCGTCATCGCGTCCCCGAACAAGACGCATGTGCCGCTCGCCACCACCGCCCTCAAGGCCGGTCTGCCGGTCGTGGTCGACAAGCCCGTCGCGGGCACGGCCGCCGAGGCCCGTGAGCTGGCCGCCCTCGCCGAGGAGCGCGGCCTGCTCCTCTCCGTCTTCCAGAACCGCCGCTGGGACAACGACTTCCTCACCCTGCGCAAGCTGCTGAACGAGGGCGAGCTGGGCGACGTCTGGCGCTTCGAGTCCCGCTTCGAGCGCTGGCGCCCGCAGCTGAAGGGCGGCTGGCGCGAGTCCGGCGACCCCGCAGAGATCGGAGGTCTGCTCTACGACCTCGGCAGCCACGTCGTCGACCAGGCCCTCGCCCTCTTCGGCCCGGCGGCCTCCGTCTACGCGGAGTCGGACATCCGCCGCGCCGGAGCCGAGACGGACGACGACACGTTCATCGCGATCACGCACACGAACGGCGTCCGCTCCCACCTCTACGTCTCCGCGACGACCGCCCAGCTCGGCCCCCGCTTCCGCGTCCTGGGCTCCACCGCCGGCTACGTCAAGTACGGCCTCGACCCCCAGGAGGCGGCACTCCGTGACGGCCTGCGCCCCGGCCCCGGCTGGGGCGTCGAGCCCGAGTCGGAGTGGGGCCGCGTCGGCTCCGGCGAGTCTCCCGCAACAGGCGGCGGCCGCCCCGAACCGACCCTCCCGGGGGACTACCCCGCTTACTATGCGGCCGTGGCGAAGGCCCTGCTCGAGGGCGGCCCCAACCCGGTGACCGCGCTGGAGGCCGCCGCCGCCCTGGACGTACTGGAGGCCGCTCGTCGTTCGGCCCGCGAGAAGGTGACGGTGACGCTGTGACGCACAAGGGCTCGCACAACCCTTCGCACCACCAGGAACTCGGCCCCAAGTTCCAGCCGGAGCTCACGCCGAGCCTGGAGGAACTGGAGACGCAGGAACGCCGCCTGGTCTTCCGCCGGTTCGGCTACGACGACGCCTGGGCGCTCGGCTCCCTCCTCGTCGAACTGGCCCGGGAGCGGCAGGCCCCGCTCGCCATCGACATCCACCGCGCCGGCCAGCAGCTCTTCCACGCGGCGCTGCCCGGCTCCACCCCGGACAACGACGCCTGGATCGCCCGCAAGCGCCGGGTCGTCGAGCGCTACGGCTCCGCCTCCTACCTGGTGGGCGCCCGCTTCCGCGCCAAGGGCACGACGTTCGAGGAGTCCTCGCGCCTCGACCCGGACACCTACGCGGCCCACGGCGGCTCCTTCCCGATCACCGTCGAGGGCGTCGGCGTGATCGGCGCGGTGACGGTGTCCGGGCTGCCGCAGCTCCAGGACCACCGGTTCGTGGTGGAGGCGCTGGAGGAATTCCTGAGCAAGGACCGCTAGCGAGCGGGACCGCTAGCGAGCGAGCCGGATGAAGCCGGCCGGAATGAGCGAGGCGCCCCTCTGGTTGGCACCGCCGTACGCGTGATCAGAAACGGCGCCCACCCGGAGGGATCGCAACCGATGACCACCGCTCTGAAGGAAACCGTCGGCCGGTACGGCATCTGGAGCGTAGACCTGCGCTCGGAGGATCCGGACCGGCGCGGCGAACTCGCCGAGGCCGCCGCCGAACTGGAGGAACTCGGCTACGGCGCCGTCTGGCTGGGCGGCAACAGCTCCGCCGCGAACGCCGCCCCGCTGATCGAGGCGACCTCCCGGCTCACCGTCGGCACCAGCATCCAGAGCATCTGGCAGCACGAGGCGGACGCCTCCGCCGCGGGCTTCGCCGAGCTGGAGGCCGCCCACCCCGGCCGTTTCCTGCTGGGCCTCGGCGTCAGCCACGCCAAGCTGGCGGAGCAGTACCGCCGCCCGTACTCGGCCCTCGTCGCCTACCTGGACGGCCTGGACGCCGCCGGGGTGCCCGCGGACCGCCGGGTCCTGGCCGCCCTCGGCCCGAAGAGCCTGAAGCTGACCCGCGACCGTTCCGCAGGCGCGATCCCCTACCTGGTCACCCCCGAGCACACCGCCCACGCCCGCGAACTCCTCGGCGAGGGCCCCCTGCTCGCCCCCGAACTGGGCGTGGTCCCGGAGACGGACCCGGCCCGCGCCCGCGCCCTGGCCCGCGAGTTCATCGGCTTCTACCTCTCGCTGCCGAACTACACCAACAACTTCCTCCGCCACGGCTTCACCGAGGAAGACCTGCGCGACGGCGGCAGCGACCGCCTCATCGACGCCCTGTTCGCCTGGGGCGACGAGACGGCGATCCGCGCCAAGATCGACTCATTCTTCGAGGCGGGCGCGGACCACGTGGCCCTCCAACTGATCGACGGCTCCCCGAAGGACACCCTCCCGAGGAAGGCGTGGCGCGATCTGGCAGCTGTGCTCAACTGACCCTTTTCGGGGCACGGTTCAGATCAGGGCCATGGCTGTCAGAACGGTCGAGCAGCCCGCGGCCGTCATCGGCCACAGCAGCCACCTCTGGCGCCCGTCGGAGACAGCGGCGGCGGCCAGCATCTCCGCCACGGCGGCGATGGCGGCCGCCGCGCCGAGATACAGACCGCGGCTGCTGGCCCGCTCCGCCAGACTCACCTGGCGCTTCTGTTCGGTCCGAAGACCTGACAACAGGTGCTCGGATTCCTTGCCCAAGGCCCTCACCGCCGCGGCATCGACGCGGTCGGCGCGTGCGGGAGGACGCCCCATGTAATCGGCGATCTCGCGCACGCGCCCCGCGGCACGTGTCTCGGCCACGGACACCACTCGCTCGTGCCGTGCTTGAGCGGGCGTGACCCCGGTTTCCAGCGAGGCGCGTTCGCGGGCCATCGCCTGAAGTTCGGTGAGCTCTGCCGTTCGGCGGCTTCCGTCCAGGAAAGCTGTGCGCTGACCGTAGGCCAGGGCAGCGGTACCGAGCTGGGTCGTCTTGCGGGCCGCCTCGGCCTGGGCCCGCTGTTCGACGCCCGACGCGTAGATCCCCCCGAGGGGAAGCACCATCAGCAGAACCACGATGAACAGACCGAGGAGCGCGGCGGGGCGGCTCTCACCGCTCGGAGTGACGGCCGGCTGAGGGATGAGCTGCAGATCCCTGACAACGCGCCGGCGGTCAGGACCCGACGGCCTGCGCAGGGCGGGTGGCCGCACGACGTTCGCGGCGGCCACACCGGCGATCACGGCCATTCCGACGAGCGCGGCGAACACGAGCCCCCACATCACCCACGTGTCCCCGGACCGCATCGTCGCCTCTGGGGCGAGTCCGTAGGACTTGGGTTTGTCCCGTTGCAGGTCCGCGAGTCGGCGGGGCAGGTCGTAGCCGAGGTTCTTGTGCCGGTAGGCGTCGTGCAGAAAGCTCCCGGAATCGGCCACGCTGCGCAGACTGAACGCGGTCTGGGCGGCGATCTCGTACTCCGCCGCGGCAGTCCTGCCCTCATGACGGATCGGTCGCAGCGCGTCGGCGCGCGCCGAGGCCGCGGCCACATTGAAGGCGAGGCGCGCATCCTCGGTGTAGACCTTGCGCACATCGTCCAGCAGCGTCTCCTGACGCGTGATCTCCTGACGCACCGCGTCCTGGTACGTCCCGGACGCCTCGCTGAACGCCCAGGCGGACAGGGGTGTCGCCACGGAGATGACGGCGAGCAGCCAGATCTGCACCCGGATACGGAGACTGAACCGCGAGGTCGACGGATTCACCGCGCCCCCCGCTCGTACGTGACCTTCAGCCCCTTCTTGTCGGTGAGAGCGAGGACATCGCCCGTCACCTCCCACGTGTGACGCTCGGCAGTGAGCGCAGCGGGCCTGGCCACGAAGTCGCCTTCAGGATCGCCCGGGTCCCGGCGGGATGTGGCGGCCTTCTCGGGCTTCAGGACGAGCCGCGCCCCTTCGACCCGTGCCGCGCCTTCCGAGGTGCGGGTGACCTGGACGATGCCGTCCGGGGAGTCGTACGCGAGGACGCCCACGAACGTGTAGTCGCCGTCGGCCCGGAAGCTGTAGGTGAGGTCGGCGTCACTGTCCTTCGAGTCGCTCTTCCATGTCCCGACGAGGGCCTGAGGGAGCACCTGTTCACCCGTGGCGGCATCGGTGGTCCGCGGCGCCGGCGGGGGTGAGGCTGTCCTGGACGTGGGTCCCGGGCCGGGCGGGTCACCTCGTGCTACGCACGCCGTGACGCTCCCGAGCAGCAGGGTGGCGCAGAGCACCGCGCGGACCGCACCGGTGACGACCACGTCAGCCACCGGCGATCTGACGGACATAACTGATCCCGTCCAGCTTCAGATTCTCGAAGACGTATCCATAGCCGGCGTCGAATTCCTCGATCGACCAGTAGTCGTACGGGATGGGACCTATCGGCACGTACAGAGTCATGGAGGTGCCTTCGACCACCGCTGTCCCATCCAGCACGAGGCCGTTGTTGTACAGGAGGCGCACACCGCCGTCCGCGGAGAAGCGGATCTTGTCGAAGCGCACGGACGTGCCGTCGCCGTCCCATTCGCCGACCAGTTCGCTGGGAACGTAGCCCTCCGGCGCTTCGAACGTCGCTGATGGCGGCGTTTCTGGTGGCGTTTCTGGTGGCGTTTCTGGTGGCGTGGGCGAGGGCGGCTCTGTGCTGGCTTCCGTCGTTTCGGTGGATGGCGGCGGATCGGGGGTCTCGTCACCCGATTCCGTGGCCGTGGAGGGCGGTGGAGTTGGCGGAGGGGATTCTCCGGAGCTTCCTCCGCACCCCGCGACGATTGCCGCGATCAGTACAGCCCCTGCGATTCTGCGCACACGTAAGAACGTCATGAGCTGAGCCCTGTCTTTCTGTGTAGCCGACTACTCGGCGACCACGAACCGGAGACGGCGCCGGGGGCGCGGGCCCGAACCGCGGTCGCGGCCGCGCAGCTCCTGGACGAGAGCCACAAGTACGGTGAGGCCCCAGGCGACGAGGAACGCTGTCATCTGGGCACCGGTTCCGACAGCCAGCCAGCTGACCCCCAGCCCGGCCAGCGTGATGCCGGAGGCCGCGAGAAGAGCCGAGTGCCGCCGGGGGCGGAGAGTCCGGACCAGGCACAGGACAGCGAGGACGAGGACCGGAACAGCCAGGGCAGACATCGTTTCGTGCCCTGTGTAGTCCGGGAAGATCAGATCCGACGCAGGCTCGTACTCTCCGTCGTACCCCTCCTCGAACAGTGTGTGGCCGGAAGGGTCCTCGTCCAGTTCGTAGTAGTCCTTGGTGTAAGAGCTGTAGTAGTAAAGAGGGTCGGTGAAGTCGTCTTCGGACACGGAGGCGAGGCCGCTCTCCTCGACCGCTGCCCCGGCGGTGACGCCCGCGATGACCAAGGCGCCGGCTCCCCACCACAGAAGAGCGGACGTCAGGGGGGCACCAACGGAACGCGACCAGCCCGAGGACGGCGATCGCCGACAACAGTACGAGGTAGCCGCTCCCCGGCTGAAGCTCCTGGTGGCCGAGGACGACCACGGCCGAGACCACGATCCCCAGTAGGGCGACGACGCGGTTCCCGGCCGCGAGGTGACGCCATCTGCGCGCGGACGGCGTGACGGCGGAGTCTGTCTGGTCGGAACCGGTGGCGGTCGCGGCAGATGGTGCGGCCGGTGCTTGATCGCCCTGGTCGGTCGCCGTCTCGCCCGGGACGGCGGGAGGTGCCGGGGTGGCGGGAGGTGCCGGGGTGGTGGGGGGCGCCGGGGCGGCGGGAGGTGCCGGGACAGCGGGAGGCGCCGGGATGACGGGAGGTGTGGTGGAAGCCGCCTGCTTCGGCATCGATGCGGCCTGGGTCTGCTGTTCGGCCATCATCGTCCGCCCGACCCCCGCCCCGAGTGCCGGGGCCGGTGCGGGTGCCAGCGGGGCCGTCGGGGTCGGAGGGGCCACCGGCAGGGCAGGGACTCCTGCCCCTGCGAGGGCCAGAGCCCGCCGCATCTCGTCTATGCCGGCGAAGCGTTGCTCCCGCTCCTTCGACAGCGCCCGGAGCACGACGGCATCGACCGCCGCCGGGATCTGCGGTCGCAGCCTGGACGGCGCGACGGGCTCCTTGCTGATGTGCTGGTGCATCACGGCGAACGAGGAGTCACCGATGAAAGGCGGGCGTCCCGTGAGCAGTTCGTAGAGAAGGCAGCCCGTGGAGTACTGATCGGAGCGACCGTCGATCGCCTCACCCGTCAGCTGCTCCGGTGACAGGTAGGCGGGGGTCCCGACCGTCATGCCCGTCGCGGTCAGGCGGGTGGTGGTCTCCGCCACCACCTTGGAGATCCCGAAGTCCAGGACCTTGACCCCGCCTTCGGAGGTGAGCATGACGTTGGAAGGCTTGATGTCCCGGTGAACCAGGCCCCGCCCGTGACTGTGGGCCAGGGCCTCGGCGATCCCCTGGCCGACGTCGAGAGCACGGTCGACCTTGAACGGCCCCTCGACCAGCGCGTCCGCCAGGGTGCGGCCGTCGATGAACTCCATGATGAGGAAGGGGGTCGTCTCGGTGTCCCGGACGTCCTCACCGACATCGTGCAGGACGGCGATGTTGCGGTGGCTGAGCGAGGCGACGGTACGGGCCTCCCGGCGGAAGCGGACCCGGAACTCCTCGTGCCTCGTCAGCTCCGGCGGCAGAAGCTTCACGGCGACCGAACGGCCGAGCTCCCGGTCCGTGGCACGCCAGACCTGGCCCATGCCGCCACGTCCTGCTTCTTCGATCAGTTCGTACCGCTCGGCGAGTACCCGCACGGCGCTCCCCCCGTTCAGCGTCAGGGTGCGAACCCCCACGCAAAAGCCGCCCCTGGAGCGCGCCATGAATCAGCCCACCCGCACGCCAACCGTACTGGCTGATTTCCACACATTGAGCGTCATGAGTGTCCGAATAGGAGCGCACACCTTGCGCGCGCCCCTACCGCGCACAACTGCGCTGGGGGCGCACCCCCGACCTGCATATGCGCGCCATACGCCGGGCGGGGAGCCGCCGGCTGAACGGCAGCTCCCCGCCCCCAAGGCGTCACTCAGCCCTACGCGTCCTTGAACTCCTGCCGCTGCCGCCCGAGCCCCTCGATCTCCAGCTCGACCACATCCCCGGCCCGAAGGTACGGCTTCGGCTCGGGCTCCCCCATAGCAACCCCCGCCGGCGTCCCGGTATTGATCACATCGCCCGGGTACAGCGTCATGACCTGGCTGAGATACCGCACGACCTCCCCCACAGCGAAGATCTGCTCAGCCGTCGTCCCGTCCTGCTTCAACTCCCCGTTGACCCACAGCCTGAGGGACAGATCCTGCGGATCCGGCACCTCGTCCGCCGTCACCAGCCACGGCCCGAGCGGATTGAACGTCTCGCAGTTCTTGCCCTTGTCCCAGGTCCCGCCCCGCTCGATCTGGAACTCCCGCTCGGACACGTCATGCGCCACCGCGTACCCGGCGACATGGGCGAGCCCTTCCTCCGCGGACCCCAGATACCTGGCCGTACGCCCGATGACGACGGCCAGCTCGACCTCCCAGTCGGTCTTCACGGACCCGCGCGGCACGAGCACCGTGTCGTGCGGGCCGACGACCGTGTCCGGCGCCTTCATGAAGACGACCGGCTCGGCGGGCGGCTCGGCACCCGTCTCGCGCGCGTGGTCGTGGTAGTTCAGCCCGATGCAGACGATCTTGCCAATCCGGCCCAGCGGCGGCCCGATCCGCAGCCCGGTGGCGTCCAGGGCGGGCAGCTCACCGGCGTCCGCGGCGGCCCGCACCCGGCCGAGCGCGGCCTCGTCGGCGAGCAGCGCGCCGTCGACGTCCGCGACGACGCCCGACAGGTCCCGCAGGGTCCCCTCGGCGTCGAGCAGCGCGGGCCGCTCCGCCCCAGCCGTACCGACTCGCAGCAGCTTCATGATCATGTCTCCCTAGATCGCGGGCGCCCGCCGATGCGCGCGACCCGGATGCGGCGGGGACAGCGATCGGAGGACTGGTCGATCCTCCAAGCTGGGAGTCCACTCCGCAATACCCGGTTCACGTACTGGACCCCGGTCGCCTGGTCACCGGTACAGCACGGCCCGCTCGACGACACTCCACGTCGTACTGGTCACGACGTACAGCGCGGCGGCCAGCGGCACCACGGCCACGGTGACCAGCGTGAAGAAGGACATGAACGGCATGGCCCTGGTCACCGCCCCCAGCCCGGGCAGCTGCTCTCCACCACTGCCCGCCGCGGCCGGGACGGCCGGGTTCGCGGCCATCATCCGCTTGCTCAGTCGGTAGCTGAACGCCGCGACACCGGCGACGATCACGAACAGCCCGGCGTACACGAGCCCGGCCCCGCTCAGCACACTCCCTGCCCCGAGCGCGTCCGTCCACCGCTCCCCCAGCGGCGCGGCGAACAGCTCATGCCCGAGCAGCTCATTGGCCCGCCCGCCGATCGTGTCGCTGGAGAACAGGTGGTAGAGCAGGAAGAACGCGGGCACCTGGAGCAGTCCGGGCAGGCAGCCGGCCAGCGGCGACACCTTCTCCTCGGCGTGCAGTTCCAGTACGGCCCGCTGCAGCTTCTCGGGGTTCTTGCCGTGCTTCTTCCGCAGCTCGGCGATCTTCGGCTGGAGCGCGGTCCGGGCCTTCTGGCCGCGCGCGGCGGCCCGGGACAGAGGATGGACGAGAAGTCGTACGAGCGCGGTGAACAGGACGATCGCGGCGGCGGCCGCGGAGGCGCCGAACAACGGCTGGAGCAGGTCGGCGAGGTGCTCGACCAGGTTGGCGAAGACGGACATGCGTGAGCCCTCCGGGGGTCTCGTCGTGCCGGAAGTGGGTCATGGCGGCATGACGACCCGCGCGGGGTCAGCTACGTGTGATGCGTGGTGCCCCTACGCGAAGGTCGCCCGGAGGGCGTGTCCGGGTGCCCGGGGCCGGGGGCGCCCCTTGGCGTCCGGGTCGCGTTGCGGCAGGAAGGCCGTACGGAGGTCACGGTCGCGGATGGCCGTACGCACCCGGGTGCGTGGCACGGCGGGCGCGCAGCGCGCGGCGACGACGGCGCAGACCGCGAGCGCGGCCGATGCCGCGGCGGTCGCGGCGAGCGCGACGGTGGCGGTGAGGCTGCCGGTGTCGAGCAGCGCCACTTCCAGGATCAGGCAGAGCAGCACGAGAGCGGGACGCGGATTCGCCCAACTGCGGTTCATCGACGGCCCCTCCTCTCGTACATGTGTATGTCCTGTTGTTCGTTATACAGGATCACCTCGCCGTTCATCACGGCTGACGGGAGCGCCAGGGTGCCTGACCCGGCTGAGCCGGGCGATGCTTCCCGCCGTTCGGCCCGTTCCGCTCCTCCCGGTTCAAGGGAGTACCGACCGTTCATACGTTCCCTCTGGTGGCGGGTGGCGCTCGTTCGTACGATCACCGCATGCAGCTTCGGTACACCTTCAGGCTGTACCCAGAACCGGGCCAACGAACGGCACTGACCAGGGCGTTCGGGTGCGCCCGCGTCGTGTACAACGATGCCGTACGCGCCCGTGAGGACGCCCGCAGGGCGGGCGAAGCCTTCCCCACGGCGGGTGCGCTGTCCAAGAAGCTGATCACCCAGGCCAAGCAGACACCCGAGCGGTCCTGGCTGGGCGAGGTCTCCTCGGTCGTCCTCCAGCAGTCCCTGCGCGACGCGGAGGCCGCCTACAAGAACTTCTTCGCCTCCCTCAAGGGCGAGCGCAGGGGTGCGAAGAGCGGTGCGCCCCGCTTCAAGTCCCGCAAGGACAGCCGTCAGTCGATCCGCTTCACGGCCAATGCCCGCTGGTCGATCACCCGTTCCGGGAAGCTGAACCTCCCCAAGATCGGTGCGATGAAGGTGAAGTGGTCCCGCACCCTGCCCGCGCACCCCTCCTCGGTCACCGTGGTCAAGGACGCGGCCGGACGATACTTCGCCTCCTTCGTCGTCGACACCGACCCGGCCGCGGACGCCGCCCGGATGCCCGGCACCGGCCAAACGGTCGGCATCGACCTGGGCTTGAAACACTTCGCCGTCCTCTCCGACGGGACGAAGATCGACTGTCCGCGGTTTCTGCGCCGGGCGGAAAAGAAACTGAAGAAGGTCCAGCGGGAGCTGTCCCGCAAGCAGAAGGGATCCAGGAATCGGGAGAAGGCCCGCCTGAAGGTCGCCCGCGTCCACGCAAAAGTGGCCGATGCACGCCGCGAGTTCCACCACCAGCTCTCCACCCGGCTGATCCGCGACAACCAAGCGATCGGTGTGGAGGACTTGGCGGTCAAGGGAATTGCGCGCACCGGACTGGCGAAGAGTGTGCATGACGCGGGCTGGGCTCAGTTCGCCCACATGCTGGAGTACAAGGCGGTCCGGTACGGGCGCACCCTGGTGAAAATCGGCCGGTTCGAGCCGACCAGTCAGGTTTGTTCGGTGTGTGGAGCCAAGGACGGCCCCAAGCCCCTGCACATCCGGGAATGGACCTGTGCCGCCTGCGGCACGGTGCACGACCGGGACCACAATGCCGCGAAGAACGTGAAAACGGCCGCCGGACTGGCGGTGACAGCCTGTGGAGCGCAGGTCAGACCAGGACTCGTCCTGGCACAGCGCGACGAAGCAGGAAGCCACGGATTCCCGCCCGACCCCCGTGCCGCGTAGCGGCCCAGCAACGGACGAGAAGGCCAGAATCCTCGGGCTTCAACCCGAGGAGCAAGTCAATGGCAGGTGATGGACCCGTCGGGCGGCGGGGACCTCTACACACCCGCTCGGACACTCACCTGAACGGAAAATCGCTAAGCATTCCATTCACGGCAAAGTCGATCCAAGCGCTCCAAGGGGACGGCGTCACTCCGTAGGTCGGCGGCGGTTCGGGGCGATCTGTAAAGCCTGGGTGGCGAGCACGGGGAATCCGCGGGTACAGGTGTCTGGCCTGCACCTCTCTCACGCTCGTCACCTCCCGGCAGTACGGTGTCCCCCATGCGCCCCGACACGCCTGCCGAAAACGTCGACCACACCGCCGAAGCGGCACGCCTGGAGCGGACCGCCGGCCTGTACCCCGAGGACGCCGAGGCCCTGCTGCTACGGGCCGCGGCCCACCTGGAACTCTCCGGCGACCGCCCCACCGCGTCCACGCTCTACGACCGCCTGCTGTCCTCCGCGACCAGCCTGGACAACCCCCACCTGGTACGGGCGCTCAAGGCCTCGAACCTCTGGGAGTACGGCCACGAGGCCGAGGCCAGGGCGATCATCGAGGGCGTCCGGGCAGCCTCCCCCCAGGACCCGGCCCCCTGGGTCATCGTGGCCGAAGCCCTCGAATCCCACGACGAACTGGAAGCGGCCCACGAGACGTTCACGGAGGCCGTGCACCGTCTCCTGACGGACGTGGCGGAGCCCCCCTACGCCACCCACCCCCTCCTCTTCGGCCGCCACCGCGTACGGCGCATGCTGGGCGAGTCCCACGACGAATGGGACGCCCTCGCGGACACGGTCCACTCCCTCCCGATCACCCTGGACGAACTCCACGACCCCAAGCGGGTCTGGTCCCTGGGCTCGGAGAACCCGGCAGAACTCGAGGCCGAGATCCTCCGCCTCCGAGCGGAACTCGGCGCCTACAGAGAGGCCCTGTCCCGCCCGTTCCCGGTAGCGATCCTCCACTGGCCGGCGGACGAACTGACGGAACTCCTGGAGGCGTACCCGACGCTGACCTCGGAGTACCCGACCCACGAGACCCACCTCGCGACCATAGAGTCCGCCCTCCGAGAACTCGCCTCCTCCGGCACCCCCAACCTCGGCATCGTCACGGGCACGGTCCCGTCCTACGAGGCCTTCGCAGCATCGGAACTGTCGTCCCCGGACGACGCGACCCTGCTCCCCCAGTACGCGACGACACTGGCGGCCAGGGGGCGGGCGGTGGCTTGGCCGCCGCAGCAGGGGGCGTCTTGCTGGTGCGACTCGGGCCGACCGTACGGCGAGTGCCACGGCTTGGACGCCTAGCCGAGTCTGAAGAAGATGCACGACCCACTCCCTCTCACCGAGCACAACGAGACCTTCGGCCCATGGCTGGGGCGCCAGTTGCGACGATCGGGTATGTCACAGGCGGACTTGGCTGACCAGGTCGGCACGACCCGCGCCACCGTCTCAGCCTGGATCACAGGTCGCGCAGAACCGCATGACGAGACCAGGGCTCTCATCGCGGACGTCCTCATCACGGCGCAGCCCTCATGACGCGCACGGTCGGCCTCCCGACGCGGCCGACCGGCGCGCTGGCCCTCGCGCCTCGGCCACCGGCCGATCGCCGCTAAGCCAACCCGGCGTGCCCGGAAACCGCGGATGCGTCCTGCACCCCGAGTGCCTGGACAACTCGCCGTTGGCCGACGGACCGATGGCCACCGGCCCTCCCGGGCCGCCCGCTCGCTTCTCTCCCGCACTGGAACGGCCCGGGTCAAGGGTGGCCCGCAGGGCCATCGGCGCAGCCGACGCGGAACGCAGCGCAGCGGAGTGGAGCGCCCTTGAGGCGGGCCGTGGAAGCGCGACACTGACAAGAAGCGGGCGGCCCAGCAGCAACGGCAGCCCACCTTCCGGCATGGCCCCTCGAATGTCAGTGATTGCTGTTAGAACAGATCCACATCGTCACGCGTGATCGTGTACGAGAACCACGAGGGATCAGGGGAGCAGTCGTGGCAGAACATGGGGGCCTGTCCAAGCCGATCGCGGGTGTCTACGAGAAGCTGATCACCCATGGTTTGCATGACGAGCTGGAGCGATTCACGGCCGCAGGGTGGAAGGCAATCGACGCCGAGGTCACGCCAGAGTCCACGCCCCATGTGCTAGCTCGCTACATCGGTGAAGCTGTCAGTCAGAGGCTCAGCGAGCTTCCGCCCGAAGACCGTGTGGCTGTCGCGAACCGCATCCTCGAATCCCTGGGCACGAGTGCCGCCGACCCCAGCGAAGCCAAGGCCATCAGCACGAGCACTATCGCCGAAGGCCCTCGACAGCTCCTTGCTCTTGCCCAACAGGAGGCTCCGGGCGTCTACGGCCTCCGCCCTCTCACTCCCTTGTCCGAGACATCGCTCATCACAAACTCTCCTGAAGACCTCAGTCTCGGCTCCGAGCTCCGGGCAGAGCTCGCTACGGCAGACCGCATTGACCTGCTCTGCGCGTTCGTGAAGTGGTACGGCATTCGCGTCCTCGAGGATTCACTGCGCGCTGCTAAGGAGCGAGGCGTGCCGATCCGTGTCATTACGACTACCTACATCGGCGCCACCGACCGCCACGCACTCGACCGTCTCGTTCGCGACTTCGGCGCTACGGTCAAGGTCAACTACGAGATTCGATCAACGCGACTGCACGCCAAGGCCTGGCTCTTCAGGCGCCACACGGGCTTCGACACGGCGTACGTCGGCAGCTCCAACCTCTCGAAGGCTGCACTCCTCGATGGCTTGGAGTGGAACGTCCGCCTGTCCTCCATCGCTACACCGGCGGTGCTGAACAAGTTCGAGGCGACCTTCGACGCGTATTGGAACGACTCCGCGTTCGAGACGTACGACCCCGATCACCACACCGAGCGCCTCGACCACGCTCTGGCACAGGCAAGCGGTACTGCCTCCACCACTGACCTGAAGATCAACCTCTCTGGGCTGGAGGTACGCCCCTTCCCCTATCAACAGGACATGCTGGAGCGCCTACGGGTAGAGCGCGAGCTCCGAGGGCGCAATCGCAACCTGTTGGTCGCAGCAACCGGTACCGGCAAGACCGTCATGGCGGCCGTGGACTACCGAAGCCTGGCCAAGAGCTTTGATAACCGTCGACCAAAGCTGCTGTTCGTCGCACACCGCAAGGAGATCCTCAAACAGTCTCTGCGGACATACCGAGAGGTCTTGGACGATGCCTCATTCGGCGAGTTGCTCTACGGCGGCGAGGACCCTCAGGCATGGGACCACGTCTTTGCCAGCGTCCAATCACTGAACGTCCAAAGGCTTGAAGAGCTGGCTCCCGACCACTTCGACATCATCGTGATCGACGAGTTCCACCACGCCACGGCCACCACCTACCGTCGAGTTATCGATCATTTCAAGCCCAATCAGCTTCTCGGCCTGACCGCTACCCCCGAGCGGATGGACGGGCTCAATGTCCAGGACGAGTTCTTCGAGGGCCGCATCGCAGCCGAAATGCGGCTCTGGGAGGCCCTTGAGAACGACCTACTGTGCCCCTTCCACTACTTCGGCATCCCCGACGGCACAGACCTGACGAACCTCACTTGGCAGCGGGGCGCGTACGCGGACCAGGACCTCGGCAACCTCTACACGGGCAATGAGGCACGTGCCCGTATCGTCGTCAAGCAGATCCGAGACAAGGTCTCCCAGCCCGGAGCTATGCGTGCACTGGGCTTTTGCGTGGACAAGAAGCACGCGCGCTTCATGGCGGACTTCTTCCGAAAAGCGGGCTTCCAAGCAACCGCCCTCACCAGCGACTCACCATCCGCAGCACGTGCTCAAGCTCTCGCTGATCTACGAGCAGGGAAGCTGCAAGTCATCTTCTCCGTGGATCTCTTCAACGAAGGTCTCGACATTCCCGATGTCGACACGCTTCTGCTCCTGCGCCCCACCAACAGCGCCACTGTCTTCCTCCAGCAGCTAGGCCGTGGGCTACGCCGCACCGAGATGAAGCCCGTGCTCACTGTCCTCGATTTCATCGGACAGCACCGGGCAGAGTTCCGCTTCGAAGAGCAGTTCCGAGCTCTGACGAACCTCTCCAGGAACCGGCTCGTCGATCACATCGAGCACGACTTCCCGCTCCTTCCATCGGGATGCCAGATCATCCTGGAAGGCAAGGCCAAGAAATTGGTGCTGGACAACATTCGGACGCAGCTGAGCGCTACCGTCAAGACCTTGGTTAACGAGGTCAAGGCCTACGAGACGCCACAGCTACGCGACTACCTTCGGGAGAGTCGCAGGGAGATCAAGGAGTTGTACAAGAGCGACAACTCCTGGACCACCATCGTGCGTCGAGCCGGCCTGCTCAAAGCTGCTGCTCCTAGTGGCGAACCGGCACTCCTCAAACGCGTCCACGCTTTCCTACACGTCGATGACCCTGCCCGAGCCAACGCGTACCTCCGTCTACTCGCCGACGAAGTACCGCCATACGACGAGCTGGACCCCACAGACCAAGCCTATGCCCGCATGCTCTTCTTCAACTTGTGGGACAACGCTGGTGGTTTCACCAGCTTCCAGCAAGGCCTCGACGCGCTCCGCGACCAACCGGTCCTGCGCGACGAGCTCCGCCAGGTCCTGTCCTACGTCATCGAGCAGGCGGACCACTTCCCGATCCCCTTGTCGGGCAGCCACAGCCAGCTCCCGCTAAGGGTGCACTCCTCCTATAACCGCTCCGAGATTCTGGCCGCCCTCGGCGTGGCACGCTTTGGCGGCCAGATGCCCAGGTCCTTCGCGCAGGGCGTCCAGTGGGTCGAGGACCTCCAGACGGACGCCCTTCTGATCACCCTGGAGAAGAACGAGAAGGACTTCTCCCCCACTGTCAGGTACAGGGACTACGCGCTCAGCCCGACGCTCTTCCACTGGGAGTCCCAGAACTCCACAGCCGAGAGCTCCCCAACAGGACAGCGCTACCAGCATCACGCCGAGCGGGGCAGTCATGTCCTGCTCTTCATGCGTCGCTACAAGAACACCGACATCGGTAAGTCTCAGCCCTGGATGCTTCTCGGGCCTGCCACCTACGAAGGCCACGCTGGCAGCAAGCCGATGGCGATCACGTGGCGCATGGAACATGAGCTGCCGGCCGATGTCTGGTCGTACGCAGCCATCAACGCAAGCTAGTTGGCCCCGTTCGATGTCAGAGTGATCAGCTAACGTCAGAGCATGGACTTAGCTTCGATCAAGCCCGGGCTGATGACCACACGCGCAGCGATGAAGGAGCTGTTCGGCGGAGGGACGCAAGGAGGGATCATCCCCTCCGACACCACCCCGAACATCCTCATCTACGTAGATCACGACAGTGGCAAGAAGTACGGCTACGAGGACGGCTGGCTAGAGGAAGAGGACGAACGAGGGCCGGTGTTCGAGTACACCGGCCAGGGCACCCGCGGTGAGCAAACGTTTCTGGGGCTGAACGGCTCCCGCAACGCAGCCGTCCTGTGTCACGCAGACAGCGGAAAGTCACTGCGAGTCTTCATGGCAGCAGGGAAGGTTCCCGATCCAACATCCTCCGCTAAGCAACAACGGTACGTAGGCGAATTTGAGCTCGATGCAGAGCTGCCGTACACAGTGCGTGAGGCACATGACGAGAACGGTGAGCGCCGTCGCATCATCGTCTTCCGACTACGCCCTAAGGGAGACTCTGAGCGCCTCACTCAGGATGTCATCAGTCGCGCGAAGGAAACAGACGCCCACAGGGTTTCCGCCACTGTAGTCGCCTGCAAAATGGTGGAGCCGAAGAAGAAGCGCGCGTCTGAGAGCAGGCGGGCTGCACAACCGAGCCTCATAGCCGATCTACGCCAATCAGCGTTGCGCGAGCAGTACCTCGAGGAGCTCACAAATCGTGAGCATGAAGTCTTCGCGTACCAAATAAAGATCTCGGGTACGACCAAGACCCTCAAGACCGACCTTTACGACGCCACCATGCATGAACTGTATGCGATCAGAGGCGCGAGCAGTCGGGACGAAGTACGCATGGCCATAGGCCAATTGAAGGACCTTGTACGGCACATCAAGCCGCGCGACCCCAAACTGACCGTGCTGCTTCCGGAGAAGCCGCAGGACGACTTGCTGAATCTACTTCACGCAGAGGGCATCAACCTCGTCTACGACGATGTCGATGGCTACACGAGATGCGCGACCAAGTAACAGCACCCTGCAAACCTCTTTGGAGCAATCATGGCAGAGTCACCAGAGCATGTTTTCCTGTCGGACACAGCTCTCCAGATCATGGACAGCGCCTCGAACTCAACACTGTTTGGCTACACAGAAGGCCAGCGCAAGCGCTTTGACTTCTCCTGCGACTTAAAGAAGGACTGGTCAAAGGTAGTTGCAGGACAGACTCTCTGGAAGCACGACGGGGACGGAATTGACAAGGACCTCAGAACGCTCCTTCTTGAGGAGGACATCGCCGCGGCGGTATACATCGCTCGGCACCAGAGCCGTAGCCGTGCGCGCCTCGCCGAGGTAACACAGGACTACCTTCGCAGAATGCCCGGGAGCCTGTCTCGCCTGCGCGTCTTCTGGGTGCCGGCGGACTTTGACGCGGACGACGAAAAATCCCGCACGGCCGTCCACAACCTCTTGAAGGAGGAGATAACCAGGGACCTACTCCTCCAAGTAGCCCTGGGAGGGATTACTCTCCCGGATGTGACGCGCTTCGCGTCGTCACGGCGCCCCGGCCTTCCGCTCAGGATCCTGTCTCACGTCAAGAAGCAGGGCTATCGCAACCATCGACACATCGCCACGGCTTTAGACGTCAACCTGAACTCTGTCCAGTTCGAAACGGAGCGGCTCTTCATCATAGGGTTCCTGTCGAGCGACAGCCCGCAAGGGGGTCTCTACAGCGTGACGGACAGCGGAAATGCGATGCTCGATATCTGCTCGCGCCTCCGCGACTACCTCCACGGAAACCTCGGCGACGAAAACAAGAACGAAGATTTCGAGCACATATGCAAGCTGCTGGGTATCGACTACCCATCGATATCCAAGACGTCACCCCTACTAGTCGGTGACAATGACCGCGATACAAAGAACCCCACAGCACTGCTCCTACAGCACGTGGCCCAAGCCGACGCAGACGGTTCCGTCGAGTGGCCCGAACCCTACTTCGCCATACCTTCGAGCTCTGAGATATCCACTTCCCAGTGAGCCCGACCCGTTCGGCTAGCGCAACCCTGGATAGTCTTTCCACATGATTCGCGCAGTGGTCTTCGACGTAGGTGAGTGCCTCGTGGACGAGACCCGGGAGTACGGCACTTGGGCCGACTGGCTGGGCGTACCGCGGCATACGTTCCATGCGATGTTCGGGGGCGTGATCGCCCAGGGCCGGGACTACCGGGAGACGTTCCAGGCGTTCCGGCCCGGGTTCGATCTCTACGAGGAACGGGAGAAGCGGGCCGCTGCCGGGCAGCCGGAGAGTTTTGGGGAAGACGATCTGTATGGGGACGTTCGGCCAGCCCTGGAGCAGCTCCGGGCCGACGGGCTGTGGCTCGGTATCGCTGGGAATCAGACCGTACGAGCCGGGGGGATCCTGCGGAAGCTGTTCTCCAACGACGTCGACCTGATCGGTACGTCCGACGACTGGGGCGCCAGCAAGCCCGACCCCGAGTTCTTCAAGCGGGTCGCCGAGGCGGTGCCCTTCGAGGTCGGCGAGATTCTCTATGTCGGTGATCGGTGCGACAACGACATCAGGCCGGCCGCCCAGGCGGGCATGCATACAGCGCTCGTGCATCGCGGGCCGTGGGCCACCATTCAGTGGGACAGCACCGAGGCCAGGGAGCTGCCAACCTTCCGCCTCGAAGGACTACTGGAACTGAGCGACCGAGTGCGCGGGTTCAACGCCTCAGCACGCTGAGTGTCGTAGACCAGTCGTACAGGCGGTCGTCGAGTTCGCGGACGCAGCTCTGGTGTTGGTGGGGAGTCAGCGCACGACGGACTTCGCGTACGCGGTCCATGCCGGTGGCGTACCAGGTGCGCGCCAACTGGTCGAGCGCCTTGCCCGCGTACTCGCAGGCTGCGTCGGGGTTGCCGGATGCAGCCTCGACGGCTGCCAAGTCTCCGTAGACGACCGTGCGTTGCTTCTCTTCTCCTGGGGTCATGGCTTCCAGCGCCTGAAGCAGTGCCGCTCGGGCTTGCGGGAGGTGGCCGGCGAGCAATTGGGTATTGCCCTTGAAGGCCGCGAGCCGCGCTGGGGAGAACCAGTCCATCCATTGCGGTGAGGGCTGTTCGTTGCCGTCCCCGAGGATGTCCTCGGCGTGGCCGATCAGGTGCAGGGCGGTGCGGGTGTTGCCGCACCTCGTCTCGCATTCGGCCTCGACGGCGTCCAGCCACGCGAGGAATTCCGCGGAGGCAGGAGCGCGGCGCGCGTAGGTGCGTGCCGCGATCATGCGTTCCTGGGCTCCCTCTTGATCTCCTGCCCAGCCCGGGATGAAGGCCATGTGCGCGATGATGGCCGAACCGAGCAAGGGATCGTCGGCCTCGCCAGCGGCTTGCAGGGCAAAGAGAAGCGTCTCGTGTGCGGTGGTCGGCTCGGATAGGTCGAAGAACTCGATCCGGCCCGCGAGGAGGTACGTCTCCGCCAGCGCGGCGGCGACCGCGCGTCGGGTGGAGTCGGACGTCTCAGGAAGTAGGGCGCAGCCGAGCGTCGCGTGTGCAAGGACAGCCGGGTGCAGCTTGGTCGGCGCGACCGACCAGTAGAGCCGACGGTGAGAACGCGTGACTGCCTCAAAGTCCGTTCCGGCCGTGGCCGGTTGCGATACGGCTGTGGCCCTGCTTGGCCCCATCGCCAGGCCCCACGCGGCCGCCCCACCGGCGACCAGTGTGCGTCGGACAGGGTCGGGCATTGAACCCTCCGGACCCCACGGGGGCGTGAATCCGAGGGACTCCATGTTCTGGCCAAGCAGGTGTACGAGTACACGCTGGCAGTCCGGTTGCGGCCATGGTGGATTGTCCGACTCCCAGCGGCGGACCTGGCGGACCCCGACGGACAAGCCACGGATGCCCATGCCCTTCGCGTGCTCGGTGAGGGCATCGGCCAGGTCCTGCTGTGAGTTGAAGCCAGCGGCCACCCGAGCCGCCTTGAGTCGAACGTTGCCTGTGGGCCTTGGCACGGGGCCACCTCCTCCTGCTGACAACTTGGCTCTCACCCTCCCACGAAGGTCCGCTACAGGACACCCCCTCCCTCTCAGGGAGTCATGTAGGCCCTTTATAGGTCCCTTTAACGGCCTCTTGAAGTCCTCGAATAGTCGACGCCGGTCGTGGACTCTGTTTGGCGTACCGACCGACGGACAGCAAGGGGAGCACGCTGTGCACACACACGAGGGCTTGGACAGAAGGATCTCGGAGTGGCTCGCTCGGACCCACCCGGTGCCCGAGCGCGTACGGACGGAGTGGGCCTCACAGGGCGTCGCGCTTCTGCCTCTCGGTGAGCGGTTCGCGGCAGTGCGCATCGCCTCCGAGGTCGTGCATGCCGCTGTTCAGTCCGATGATCAGGACCGAGTGGCGGCGACTCTGGGCGAGTTACTTGGAGGCGCGATCATCTACGACCGCCGAGTGGCAGGTGGCACGTATTACGCCCTAGTCGACGGGCATGCCGGTGACGTCTGGGCCCACGACAGCACCGCGACGTGCCTTGGCCACGGCACCTACTTGGGAGTGCCGCGCATCGACCGACAGCGACCACCGGGCACGTACTGGGTGGTGCCACCGCGGCACGCGGGTGATCTGTGTCCACCGCGTTCAGTCATCGGCCTCGTCGAAGCAGGCCGCTCTCGACTGGCCGCGGAGGCTGAGGTCTGTCCGCACGACGCGGGTGAACTCAAGACGACTGTGGCAGCTCAGCGTCCGTGGGCCATGCGACTGGTGACCGACCGGCTTCCCGTACGCCCGCCGTCATACACGACCGTCATGCTGGACGGACCTTCCCAGACGGCTCTTTATACGGATGCCGTCGGCCAGGTGGTCGAGATGGGCAAGCATGGCACATCGAGGACGACCGGCACCGCGTCAGTCTCCGGAGGTGGCGACGGACAGAATCCGCAGCCGCAGACGCAAGACGACAACACGACCGACTACGAGTCGGACTGATCGATGGCCTCCACTGTCCTCGTCGTCACCGCGTTGGAAGACTTCACAGCGGACCGCGTCATCGAGGCTCTGAATAGACGTGAGTTGCCCGTCGTACGGGTCGATCCCGCCGACATCGGGCCCGACCTGACCTTCGGATTCCGCCTCGGACCGGACACCCATGTTTGGGGTGGGAGATTGCGGACTCCAAGTCGAGACGTGGAGGTGGGAGACGTGGCGGCGGTCTACTACCGGCGCCCCACCCCTTACACCACCCGTTTCGAGCTTCTGCCACAGCAACAACGGGACTTCGCGATCGCCGAGGCCAGACACGGACTCGGCGGTGTTCTGAACGGCCTCCGGGAGGTGCTGTACGTCAATCATCCGCAGGCGGTGGCGCGTGCGGACTTCAAGCCGGCTCAGTTGCAGAAGTTCGCCGAGCTTGGGTTACGTGTTCCGCCGACCCTCATCACCAATGAGTGGGACGCGGCGAAGGAGTTCGCTGCGGACCACCGGCATGTCGTCTACAAGACATTCCGCGGACTGCCCCGCAGCGAGGACGGGCACACCGGCGCGATCTGGACCCAGCGTGTGGAGCCTGGCACGTTCGACGACACGCTGGCAGTGACCGCGCACATGTTCCAGGCCGAGGTTCCCAAGAGCGGGGACGTACGGATCACCATGGTCGGCCATCGGATCTTCGCCCAGCGCATCACTCCGCCCGACGGGGCCCTCGACTGGCGTCGGGGTGACTGGGACGAACTGGTGCATGCCCCCATCGCCGTTCCGGCCATGGTCGAGATTGCCCTGCATGAGTACCTGGATTCCTTCGGCCTGGTCTTCGGCTGCTTCGACTTCGCACTCACCGGGAATGGGAGCGATCCCGAAGACTGGTGGGCCATCGAGTGCAACCCGAACGGGCAGTGGGGCTGGCTCCCGGACGCCGCGGATATCGCCGAGGCGTTCGCCGACATTCTGAGCACGGAAGTACGGAAGGAGACGCCAGGTCATGGCGATGCCCGCCGACCCTGACACCGACGCGGTCCGCCTACGCGAAGCCATGGCGGACACCGTCGCCCAAGACTGTGTCCTTGTGGAACCGGCCTGGCGGGCGGCGGTGGAGGCGGTGCCACGGCATCGGTTCGTGCCCGGCTTCTACCTGCCCGCCGACAAGCGCGACGAGCAGGGACTGACGGTGTGGGAGCCGGTCACCGCCGAGCTCGACTACGGGCGGTGGTTGGCAGCCGCGTACTCCGACACCACACTGATCACCCAGTTCGACGGGGATGAACCCGATTGGAAGGCTCCGGTCGCCCGCTCTGGTGGTGCGCCTACCTCGTCGTCCACGCTGCCGTCCCTGGTGGTGCGTATGTGGGCCGACGCCGAAGTGGCAGAGGGACACACGGTGCTGGAGATCGGGACCGGGACCGGGTACTCGACCGCTCTGGCCTGCGAACGCCTCGACTCCGGGGATGTCACCAGCATCGAGGTCGACCAGCGGCGACTGGAATCGGCGGCGGGTGCGCTGTACAGCTGTGGTTACACCCCGACCCTGGCCGTAGCGGACGGACTGTACGGGTACTGGCCCGAGGCCCGCTTCGACCGGATCGTGGCTGCCTGCTCCTTCCGTGCCGTCCCACCCGCGCTGCTCGCCCAGACCCGACCGGGTGGAAAGATCCTGCTCAGCCTGTCGGGATGGCTCTACGGATACGCCCGGGTCTTGCTCACCGTGGCCGAGGACGGCACGGCAGAGGGGACGCTGCTGCCCGGCGCGGTCTCCTTCATGGCCGTCCGGACTCAAGCCGCACCGGCGTTCGGTAACCCGGCCCACTGGGCCGCCGGCCTGTCGGGCAAGCCCCGCCCGGCCCAGCACGGTCCGCAGCGCCTCATGGCAGCGACAGACGAAGCACACCACCTGCGGTTCCTGGTCCAATGCGCGGTGCCGAACGCCCAGTTGATCACCATCGGCGAGGTCGTACACCTCATCGACGTCGTGAGTGGATCCGCGGCCACTCTCACGTCTGGCGACGGTGGTTGGGATGTGCGCGAGGGCGGACCGGTGAAGTTGTGGAAACGCATCGAGGAAGCTCTGGACGCCTTCGACGCGGCAGGTCGCCCGGGGCCGGAGACATTCGTGCTGCGCGTGTGCCACGGCAGGCAGCTCTTGCAGCACCCGAGGATGCCTGGCCTGTTGCTGCCTAACCGGACCTAGACGGGCCTGTGATCATCACATTGGCTGCAAGGTGCTCTCGGCCGCCCGGTTCTCCTGAGGTTGGCGGTTCCGGGGCGAGTGTCAAGAGCGCCCTTCGGGCGTCGGCTGGCGCCGATTGCGCTTCGCTTCACTCTTGACACTCGCCCGTCCACCGCGGGGATTTACCGGCCGGGCGGCCCAGGGGTGGGGCGGCGGGGATGGTGGGGAGGGGTGCGCGACCGTGGCCGGCTGCTGGTGCGTGGGGGGCTTTCATGGTGCCGCCTCGTCGTTTCGGGTCCAGCCGGATGCCGTCACTACCTCGCGTGCGATGTCGACGATCCGACGTCGGATTTCTGAGGGGTGGGTCAGGGGGCGGGTTCGTCCTGTCGAAGGCTGCGGAACACCTCGGGGGTCGTCCAGCCGCGCAGTGTGGCGAGGATCGTCGAGCTGAACGCGGCCTCCGCTGTGGGGGCGTCGAAGGCCCCGGCGAGTTCGAGTGTCACGAGCCCGTGCAGAGCCACCCAGAGTGAGACGGCGATGGGCGTCGCTTCGCCGTCGAGGACGGACTCTGTCAAGGCCCGGTCGATCGCCGCGATGAGGGGCTGGACGGGGTCGTCCGTACCGATCGTCTCCGACGGCTCGAAGGACTGCACTCCGCCGAACAGCACCGAGTACAGGTGACTGTGTTCGCGTCCCCAGCGTCGGTAGGCGGTGGCCAGTGCGTAGATGTCGGCGAGGGGGTCCTCGGAGGTCGGCACCGCCGTCACGGCCTGGAACAGGCTGGCGACGGCTCTGTCGCGAACCGCTCCGATCAGTCCTTTCTTGTCGCCGAACAGGGAGTACACCGCCGCCGTCGACGTCTCGGCGGCCGTGGCCACGGCGCGGACGGTGACCGACTCCTGCGGACGGGTGGCGAGCAGCTCGGTCGCGCACTCCACGAGTCGGGCTTTGACGGTCGCGTCGTTCGTTCTGGGCCTGCCCATGACGAAGAGCCTACCTTCTTTGGTAACGTCGTTTTGAAACAGTGTTTTGAAACCTCGGAGGTCGTCGTGCCCACGTTCGCCATACGCCTTGCCCGCTTGACCGGACGGTTACTACTGGCCCTGGCCGCCGTCGTGGCGCTGGTCGCCGTCTTCCTCGTAGCGCTCGTCCTCACTGACGGGGCGGGCTCGGGGATCGGCGCATGGCTGGCGGCCCTTGGGATCGGGACTGTCGCCGCGCTGTGGCGGGGTCGGCGTGGTACCCGGGCGGCGCGGCTCGCGCCGTTTCTGCCGGTGGTTGTCGCGGCAGCGTTGACGGCGTCGGTCTGCGTCCCGACCGAGCCCGCGGCACGGCGGTCCCCGACCGCCCTGCCGTTCGTGGCCACACAGCACTGGACCCTGGACACAGGCAGCCGGGTCGCGGTGTATCACTACCCGCCGGCGAAAGCGAAGACCGGCGCCCGGCATCCCGTTCCGCTCGTGTACCTCAACGGCGGACCGGTTCGTGGCATCTCGGTTCAGGACCACCGGTTCCTGCGGCTGCTGGCGCGACAGGGCCACGACGTCTACGCCTACGAACAAGCCGGCGGTGGGCGGAGCGACTTGCTCCCCATGGACCAGTACTCGATCTCCAGGTCGGTCCGCGACCTCGCCGCCTTCGTCTACCGCTTGGACAAGGGCAAGGCCGACGTCCTCGGGTTCTCCGCGGGCGGGGTCGTGCTCACCCGGGCTCTCGCGGATCCTCGTGTCGCCGCGCGTCTGCACCGGGCGATCGTCGCCGAGCCCGGCCCGATGGACGGACCGACCGCGCGGATCGCCGGGCACAAGGGTCGGCCCTCCGCGCGCGGCCTCGCGCCGGCGATGACCGGACCGCGGTCGACGCATCTCCCGCGGTACGCCGTCGCGTTCGGCCTCATGCGACTCGGGCTCCTCACTCCCGGCACCGGGCTGATCGGGCAGGCCGAAGGGGTCAACGCCTTCACCGCCGCCGACCTCGGCAGCGACACCGCGTCCGCCTACTGCGCGCGCGACGCGCACCGCATCCCGACCGAGGACACCGCGCAGAACTTCTCCTTCAGCGCCGCCGCCAGCCTCCGCATCCAGCAGACGATCAAGGACTCACCGTCTCTGGCCCCGCAGTTGAGGCGCTCCAGGACCCCCGCGATGCTGATGATCGCCGAGTGCTCCTCGCAGGTCCGTCAATGGGCGACCGCCGTCCTCGCCGGTGATCCCGCCGTCCAGCGCACGCAGTACATGCCCGGCGTCGGACACCACATGTGGAACGGCCTCGACGGCAACAACGACCGAGCCGCCGCCGTCATCACCGCGTTCCTTCAGGGCAGGCCCGCGCCCTTGCCGGACTATCCGACCCGGGACGGGATTCCCGCCTTCCTGCGCGACCACGAGTGAGTCAGCGGGGTGGTTCGCCCGCCTCGGTTGTCGGGCTATTTGCCGTCGTCGGGGAGGCTTCCGTCGCCGCCGAGGTTGGCGACGATTCTGCGCAGGAGCTGAAGGTTCTGATCGCCTCGTAGAGACGCTCCGGCTGGTCCAGGTGGACGTCGTGGGCCGCGTCCGGGATGCGGGTGAGGTGGGTGGCCGGGCGGTGGGTGAGCATGGTGGTGGGCTCGTCGGGGCGCATGGTGCCGTGTTCGCCCTGGACGAGGAGGGTGGGGCAGGTGATCCGGGACCACTGGGGCCAGTAGGCGGTGGTGGCCAGTTCGGCGACCGACGCGATGAGCGTGGCTCGGTCGAAGGTGGGGTGCCAGCCGTCCTCTCGCCGCTCCAGGGTTCTCGTCCAGGCCTCGTGGCCCAGGAAGGTCTCCGCGGCCTCCAGCGACTCGAACGGTGTCGGCCAGCTGTCCAGCCAGGTCGCGATCCGCGCGGGGAGTTCCGGGGTCGGGCCCGCCGGGCCCGCTTCGACCAGGATCAGGGACTTGACCAGGTGGGGGTGGGAGGCGGCCAGCAGCATCGCCGTGTGGCCGCCGAGGGACTGTCCCAGCAGGGTGACGGGGGCCAGGGCCAGTTCCTCGATCAGGGTGACGGCGTCCTGGACGTGGGCCGCGCGGGTCGTGGTCGCGGGGGTGCGGGTGCTGGCGCCGTGGCCTCGGGCGTCGTACGTCACCACGCGGTGGCCGTCGGACAGGAGCCGGGCGGCGACGGCGTCCCACTCGCCCTGGTGGCCGGCGAGGCCGTGCAGGAGGAGGAAGGGGGTGGGGGATTCCCGCTCGGGGCGGTGGTCGTGGTGGGCGATGCGGGTGCCGTCCTGGGTGGTGAGGGTCGTGGAAGTGGTGCGGACGGTTCTCGGGTGGGGTGTCTTCAACTGGCCTTCCTCCGGTGACGGCTCGGGCCGGCCTCTCCGTTGCCCGACGGCCGCCGCCAGCCGATTTGCGGGGCCGGCGGTGGCCACCACGCGGGCTGCGCCCCTACGGCCGTACGCGGATCCACGGGCTACGGCATCGGGCCCAGGTCCGCTCGACCGAACAGCAGGGCGTAGCCCGGCGGCAGCTGGGCCAGGATGCGGGTCACCAGGTCGTCGCCGATCAGGGGCGGCAGCACGCCGAGGACCGAGCTGACATCCCAGCGGGCGGTGGCGGGGGTGGCACCCTCGGCACGGGCGGCGATCGAGTCGACGAACTCCGCGGCCGTCAGCGGCTGTGTGGCCGGGATCTGGGAGGCGATCAGCCTGGCGGCCTCTTCGGGCAGGGCGCGGGCGAGGTCGACCCGTTCGTCGCCGATGACGTGGGCTCCGAGCGCGGACAGGACGACACGGGTGACGCGCTCCGTCTCGGCTCTGGTGGGGTACTGGCCCGACTCCTGTACCGCGTCGAGGAGTTGGGTCATGGTGAGCGTCTCCGTGGAAACCGTCGTCGCGGTCATGTGCGGGTTGTCCTCTGGGGTGTTCATGGGTGACCGTCCCGCGGGTGGGACACCCGCGGGACGCTGCATCGGTTGCGTGGATGTTCGGGTGGGGTCAGCCGCTGAGCTGCTTGCGGCTTTCGCCACCCGCGATCTGGATACGGCGTGGCTTGGCCTGCTCGGCCACGGGGATGCGCAGGGTCAGGACGCCGGCCTCGTACGACGCGTCGATGCGCTCCGTGTCCAGCGTGTCGCCGAGGAAGAGGCGGCGGGTGAAGACGCCGGTGGGACGTTCGGCGACCAGCAGCTCCGCGCCCTCGGGGGCGGGAGACCTGCGCTCGGCTCGCACGCTCAGGACGTTGCGTTCGATGTCCAGCTCGATCGTCTCGGGGTCGATGCCGGGGAGGTCGAAGTGGACGAGGAAGTCGTCCCCGGAGCGGTAGGCGTCGATCGCCATCGCCGAAGGGCGGGCGGCGGAGCCGAGGACCTGCTGCGTGAGTCGGTCGAGGTCACGGAAGGGGTCCGTGCGCATGAGCATCACTGTCTCTCCTCTCATCAGACACTGTGTCGCGATGCCGCATGTGTTGCTTCTTCTTATATAGCGCGGACGAGGAAACTTGACAAGCGCCGACTCATGTTTGGGTGAACACCGGTCTCGCGCCCCGGCGTGCGCACCGCCCGCCCCACGCGTTAGCCTCGGGTTCTCGTAAGGGCAGGAGGCAGGAACATGGCAAAGGTTCCCAGCGCGGTGGTCGCCGCGAGCGGGCTGGTCGGCGGGTACGGCGTGGCCCGTTGGACCAGGCAGCGGCCGCTCGGCGGGGCCGTGCTCGCGGTCGCCGGGGCGGCGGCCGCGCGGCAGTGGCGGCAGCAGGCCGGCGGGGTGGCCGCGGGGGTGCTGTCGGCCGCGTATGTCGCCGCCTTCGCCGGGTCGCATCCGCTGGCCAAGAGGGTGGGCGCCTGGCCCGCCGTGTTCGGAGTGGCGGGGGCTGTGGCCGTGGCGTCCTGGGTCGTGGCCGACCGGCGCGGCTGACCCGCCGACCCACAGGTACAACAAAGAACCCGGCCCTGAATCCCAGGGCCGGGTTCTTGTTGTGGAGCGCCGGGCAGGCCTTGCACCTGCATTTCCCCGCAGGAAGCGGGGCGTCTTTCCTTGGACCACCAACGCACGATCCTTCAGCCGGAGTTCCGGCGACCGGATGCAGATCAACTGTACCGCAGTTTTTGTTATCGCCGTCACCGCCCGCCCGTCTCCTCACCGTCCCCCACAGGCACGCGACTTACGACGTTGAGGTACGAAGCACGTGATACGACAGATCAGCCGCCGGTCCCTGTTCAAGGCCGCGGGCGCGGCGGCCGGAGCCGTAGGTGTCGGCGCCGGCCTCGGTACGACCGCTCTCGCGACCCCGGGCTTCGCCGCCGACGGCCCCTTCGCCCACCCGGGGTTGCTGCACACCCGGACCGACCTGGACCGTATGGCGGCCAAGGTGAAGGCGGGCGCCAGGCCCTACGCGGCCGGGTTCGCCAAGCTCACCGCCAACCGGCATGCGCAGAGCGGCTGGCGGGCCAATCCGCAGGCGACGGTGTACCGGGGGGCGGGGTCACCCCAGAACTACGCGGCCCTCTACAACGACATCCACGCCGCCTACCAGAACGCCCTGCGGTACCACGTCAGCGGCGAGGACGCGCATGCCGACACCGCTGTGGCGATCCTGAACGCCTGGTCGGGGAAGCTGACCTCGATCCAGGGCTCGGCCGACCGGTTCCTGGCCTCGGGGCTGTACGGGTATCAGTTCGCCAACGCCGCCGAACTCGTGCGTGACCACGCCGACTTCGAGCTCGGGCGGGCGCGGGAGCTGCTGTCGGACGTCTTCCTTCCGCTCAGCGACGACTTCCTGCGCCATCACAACAACGCCGTCGTCACCAACTACTGGCCCAACTGGGATCTGACGGCCCTCGCCTGTGTGCTCGCGACCGGGATCTTCTGCGATGACCGGGCCGTCGTGGAGCGGGCCGTGGAGTACTTCAAGCACGGGGAGGGGATGGGGTCGGTCCGGCATGCCATTCCCGTGGTGCACGACGACGGGCTCGCGGAGTGGGTCGAGGCCGGGCGCGATCAGGGGCATGCGCTGCTCGGGGTCGGGCTGATGGGCACGGTGTGCGAGATGGCGTGGAACCAGGGCATCGATCTGTACGGATACGACGACAGCCGGTTCCTCAAGGGCGCGGAGTACGTGGCCAAGTGGAGCCTCGGGGGTGATGTGCCGTATACGGCCAACACGCGCAGGAAGGGGGCGATCGGGGGGTGGTCGGGGAGTGAGACGGCTTCCGGTGCGGCGGCTGTGGATCCGGGGATGACCCGTCCGATCTGGGCGATGATCGCCAACCACTACACCAAGCGGCGGGGGTTGTCGGCGTCGTATGTGACGCGGGCCGCGGCCAAGGCTGCGCCTGAGGGTGGGGGTGGGGATTACGGGCCCAACAGTGGGGGGTTCGATCAGCTGGGGTTTGGGACGTTGGCGTTCACCCGGGGGCGGGTTTCGGCTGGGGGTGCGCGGGCGCAAGGGGCGTCGGCTTCGCCCTCTGCCGGTGTGGGGCGGGATCTTGCTGCGACCGGGGTTGAAGGTGGGGTCGGGTGGGTTGCGGCGGCCGGTGTTGCCGCTGTCGGGGGTGGGGTGCTGATGCTGCGGCGACGGGGTGGGGGCAAGTAGGTGCTGGTGTGTTGCCGGGGTGCTGCGGGGTGGGGCTGAGGGCGGGTGGGTGCGCAGCCCGGCGGAACGGGGTGCCTCCCCCACTCTCGGCTTCGCTCGAGCGGGGGGGGACCCCCACCGCCCACCCGTGCCGCCCCCAGCGGCACGCATGCCCGCAGCGGCGGCGGCACGCATGCCCGCAGCTATGTCTCCGCCGTCAGCGGCTTCGCGATGTCCTCCAACGACCGGCGTTCCGCCTTCACCGCCAGGATCGCCGCGGCCAGGCCCGCCAGGCACATCAACGTCGCGCCGATCTGGAAGGCGAGGGCCGTGTCGGCGACCTTGCCCGTGCCGGTGAGGTCGGCGAAGAGGAGCGGGCCGCTGATGCCGCCGGCCGCCGTGCCGATGGCGTAGAAGAAGGCGATGGACATGGCGCGGGTCTCCATCGGGAAGACCTCGGAGACCGTCAGATAGGCGCTGGACGCGCCCGCCGATGCGAAGAACAGGACCGCGCACCAGCACGCCGTCATGGTGGTCGCGCTCAGCGAGCCCTGGTCGAAGAGCCAGGCCGTGCCGAAGAGGAGCAGGCCGGAGAGCAGGTAGGTGCCGGAGATCATGATTCGGCGGCCCACCGTGTCGAAGAGCTTGCCCAGGAGGAGCGGGCCGAAGAAGTTGCCGAGTGCGATGACCGCGAAGTAGTAGCCGGTGTTGCCGCTCGGGACGTCGAAGAACGTCGTCAGGATCGCGCCGAAGCCGAAGGTGATGGCGTTGTAGAGGAAGGCCTGGCCGATGAAGAGGGAGAAGCCGAGGATCGCGCGGCGGCGGTAGTCGGAGAAGACCGTGCGGCCGATCTCCAGGAAGGAGACGCTGCGGCGCTGGTGGATGGTGATCTCGCCCTCGGGGCGCGGCAGCGGCTCGCCCCGTTCCTCCTCGATCTTGCGTTCGATGGAGGAGACGATGCGTTCCGCTTCGTCGTCGCGGCCGTGGATGAGGAGCCAGCGTGGGCTTTCCGGGACGTGTCGGCGGACCAGCAGGATCACCAGGGCCAGGACAGCGCCGAGCGCGAAGGTGAGGCGCCAGCCGACGTTCGCCGCGAAGATGTCGGTGTCGAGCGCGACGATCGACAGCAGGGATCCGCCGACCGCGCCGAGCCAGAAGCTGCCGTTGATCATGAGGTCGGTGCGGCCGCGGTACTCCTTGGGGATCAGCTCGTCGATCGCGGAGTTGATGGCCGCGTACTCGCCGCCGATGCCGAAGCCGGTGAGGAAGCGGAAGAGGAAGAACCACCAGGTGTCGAAGGAGATGGCGGTCAGCGCCGTCGCTCCCAGATACACCGCCAGGGTGATCATGAAGAGTTTCTTGCGCCCCCACTTGTCGGTGAGGCGGCCCCAGAACAGGGCGCCGATGCAGGCTCCGGCCACATACAGGGCGGCCGCCATGCCGGTGACCTGGCCGGAGGTGATGGGCAGGCCGCTGTCGGGCTCCGACAGTCGGCTGGCGATGTTGCCGACGACGGTGACTTCGAGGCCGTCGAGGATCCACACGGTGCCGAGGCCGAGGACGATCGTCCAGTGCCAGCGCGACCACGGGAGGCGGTCGAGGCGGGCGGGGATGTCGGTGGTGATGGTGCGGCCGGTCCCGGCCTGCGCGGTGGTCATGGGCCCCCTCCTCGTCGAGCGGAACCGGGGCCGAGTGCCCTGACCGGCTTCTCTTACGCCTGAAGCATCACGCCCCCAGCGCGTGCGAGATCGTGTAGATCAGCAGGCCCGCCAGCGAGCCCACCACCGTGCCGTTGATCCGGATGAACTGGAGGTCGCGGCCGATGTTCGCCTCGATCTTCCGCGTGGTGTGCTCGGCGTCCCAGCTCGCCACGGTGTCCGTGATCAGGGAGGTGATCTCCTTGCGGTAGGTGGTGACGACGTAGACGGCCGCGCCCTCCACCCACTTGTCGACCTTGTCCTGCACCTTGCGCTCGCCCGCCATCCGGGAGCCCAGCGAGATCAGCGAGGCCCGTACGCGCAGCCGCAGCTCGCTGCGCTCGTCCTCCGCCGCGGCGACGATCATGGACCGTACGGCCGTCCAGGCGCTGGCGATGAGGTCCTGGACCTCGCCGCGGCCCAGCACCTCGCCCTTGAGCCGCTCGACGCGGGCGCGGGTCTCGGTGTCGGACTGGAGGTCGGAGGCGAAGTCGGTGAGGAAGCGGTCGAGGGCGCCGCGCGCGGGGTGGGCGGGCATGTCGCGCATCTCGGTGGCGAAGCGCAGCAGCTCCTTGTAGACGCGCTCGCCGACCTTCTTGTCGACGAACTTCGGCGTCCAGCCGGGGGCGCCGCCCTCCACGGCGTCCATCACCTCGTCGCGGTGCAGCACCAGCCAGTCGTGCGCGCGGCTGACGACGAGGTCGACGACGCGTTTGTGGCCGCCGTCGGCGACGACCTTCTCCAGCATCTTGCCGATGCCGGGCCCGATCTCCTGGGCGTTGGCGCGCCGGGTGATGGCCTCGCCCACGACGGCCTGGACGTCGGAGTCGCGCAGGACCGTCAGGGCGCCCCTGAGGGCGGTGGAGAGCTCCGCCGTGACCCGGTCGGCGTGCTCGGGGACGGCGAGCCATGCGCCGAGGCGGCTGCCGATGCCGACGGCGCGCAGCCGCTGCCGCACGACGTCCTCGGAGAGGAAGTTCTCGCCGACGAACTCACCGAGGGAGACGCCGAGCTGGTCCTTCTTGGTGGGGATGATCGCGGTGTGCGGGATGGGGATGCCGAGGGGGTGACGGAAGAGCGCGGTGACGGCGAACCAGTCGGCGAGCGCGCCGACCATGCCGGCCTCGGAGGCGGCGGCGACATAGCCCGCCCAGGGGCCGGCGCCGGAGTTCTGGGCCCATTTGGCGAGGATGTAGACCACGGCCACGAACAGCAGGAGCCCGGTGGCGGTGAGTTTCATACGGCGTACGCCGCGCTGTTTCTCCTCGTCCGCCGGGCTGAAGCTCGTCATCGCACGGTTCACCGCGGTGCCGGGGCGGGCATGCTGCCCGTCGACACCGACCTTTTCTTCCACTTTCATCCGTTCCATCCGCTCCACCCGCTCGGTGATCCCGCACACATTGTCCCTTCCTGACCGACTACTGGAACGGAACAGGAGTTCCCGGCGTCTGTCGGAAGGGGGTAATGCCAGGGGTCCTGTCAGCTTCCCCCTGCCCATGACGCATCATGGGCACATCAGATCGGAGCCTTGGGCTCCCATCGCCTGAGGAGAACTGCACAGCATGACCCGGGGTCGTGGTTACGCCCTGCTCGCGGCGATCGTCGCAGCAGTTGTGGCCCTTTCCGCCGCCATATATGTCGGAGTGGCGACCGACGACGGCACGCAGACCCGGAACACCCGGGCAGACGGCCGTCTTCCGAACAACTCCGCCGCCCCCGCCTCCACCGGCACCTGGGTCGGCACCTGGTCCACCTCGCCGGCGGGCGCCGAGCCCGGCACCGAGACGACCGGCATGGCGGACCGTTCGGTACGCAACGTCGTCCACACCAGCGTCGGCGGTACGAGTGCCCGCGTGACGCTGTCCAATCTCTACGGCCAGTCGCCGCTGAACATCACACAGGCCTCGATCGCCGTGGCCGCCGCCGCGGGCACGCCCGCGGCGCTCTCGGACACCATGCGGCAGCTGACCTTCAACGGCGGCCCCACGGTCGTCATCCCGCCCGGCCGGCAGGTGATGAGCGACGTCGTGCGCGTCGTCATCCCGCAGGACGCCGACGTCCTGATCACCACGTACACACCGACCAGCTCCGGCCCGGTGACGTACCACCCGCACGCCCGGCAGACCTCCTACGTCGCCCAGGGCGCCCACGCCCAGGACACGACGGGCACGCCGTACACCGAGCAGAGCACCTACTGGCGCTACCTGACGGCGCTGGACGTGCTGAGCAACGAGTCCGACGGCACGGTCGTCGTCCTCGGCGACTCCCTCACCGACGGCATCACCTCCACCGCGGGCGCCAACAACCGGTGGACCGACGTGCTGTCCGAGCGGCTACGCGCGGAGATCGCCGCCGGGCGGGACCTGCCCCGCTACAGCGTCGTCAACCAGGGCATCAGCGGCAACCGGGTCCTCACCGACGGGCTGGGCCGCCCGGCCGACAACCCCAGCGGGCTCAACCGCTTCGGCCGGGACGTGCTGGAGCGGACGAACGCCAAGGTCGTCGTCATCGACCTCGGTGTCAACGACATCCTGCGCAACCGGCGGCTCGCCGACCCGAACGCGATACTGGACGGCCTGCGCACCATGGTGGGCCAGGCCCACGCACGCGGCCTGAAGGTCGTCGGCGCGACCCTGATGCCGTTCTACGGGCACCGCGGCTACACGGACCCGCGGGAGTCGGTCCGGCAGCAGATCAACGCCGAGATCCGGGCGGGCCGGGTCTTCGACGCGGTGGCCGACTTCGACAAGGCGCTGCGCGACCCCTACGACCCGCGCCGACTGCGCGCCGACTTCGACTCGGGCGATCATCTGCACCCCAGCGACAAGGGGTACGCCCGGATGGCCGAGGAGTTCGACCTGGAGAGCCTGAAGGGGTCGGCGCCGGCCGAGCTCTAGGAGGACGACGCCGAGTACTGGCCGACGACGCTCAGTACTCGCCGTTGCTCCGACGCTCCAGCTTCTCTCGCCGCCGCTCCTCCTTGAGCCGCTGCTTCTCCGCCCGCGTCACCTTCCGCTGGACCCCGACGCCGCCCCAGAAGGCGAAACCGGTCACGATCACGCGCGGCGCCCCCGGCTCCCCCGGCACACCCTCCTCGCGGTGGTCGAAACCGCCCATGATCCCGATGCCGCGCACCACGACCTCGACGCCGGGCGGCACGATGACATCCACCCCGCCCATGATCGCGATCGCGTTGATCTCGACCTCGCGGTCCGCGAAGTTCGCCTCGCGCAGGTCGATCTCCCCGCCGCCCCAGAAGGCCAGGCAGGTGAAACGGCGGGGCATCGTCCAGTGCCCCTTGCGCTGGAAGCCGGACATCACGGCGACGGCCCACGACGAGGACCCCTCGCCGCTGACGATCCGCCCGGACCAGCCCGACCCCGTGGCGGGGTCCTTGTTCAGCGACACGGCGGGCACCGCGACGCCCGCGCCGGGCAGGTCCCGGGTGATCGGCACCAGTTCACCGTATGTCCGCGCCTGGTAGGTCGCGTCGAGCCGCTCCTCGAACTCCGCCATGTCGAGACGTCCCTCAGCGAGGGCGTCCCGCAGGATGCCGGCGACCTGTTCACGGTCGGCGTCGGAGGCGCGGAGGTCCGGGGCTGCGTCGTCGGTCATGTACAGCAGCCTACGAGTTACCGGTCCCGGGCACTATGCGGTCGTACGCTCCGGCGGCGGTTTGGGGGTGTCCCCCAACGAGTGCAGCATCTTGGCGATCACCGCCTCGATGTCCGGCTCCCGCACCGACAGGTCGACCAGCGGATAGTCCGCCGCGATCCGCGCCACCAGCGGCGCCGCCGACTCCGCCGCCGGGAACGCCAGCCACTGGCGCGGACCGTCCACCCGGACGACCCGGGCGGGTGCCGGGGCGTCGATCGGGGGCAGTTCCCGCTCGAAGTCCACGACCAGCGTCCGCTCGCTCTCCCCCGCCTCGTGCAGCCCGGTGAGCGGACCGTCGTACATCAGACGCCCGTGGTCGATGACCATCACCCGCTTGCACAACTGCTCGATGTCCTGCAGATCGTGCGTGGTCAGCAGCACCGTCGTGCCGCGCTCGGCGTTCATCTCCCGCAGGAACTCCCGCACCTTGGACTTGGAGACGACGTCAAGTCCGATGGTCGGCTCGTCGAGGTACAGCACCTCCGGGTCGTGCAGCAGCGCCGCCGCGATGTCGCCGCGCATCCGCTGCCCGAGGGAGAGCTGCCGTACCGGCACGTCCAGCAGGTCGCCGAGGCCCAGGAGTTCGACCAGGCGGTCGAGGTTCTCGCGGTAACGGGCGTCCGGGATCCGGTACATACGGTGCATCAGCCGGTAGGAGTCGACCAGCGGCAGGTCCCACCACAGCGTGGTGCGCTGCCCGAACACCACACCGATGCGGTGCGCGAGCCGGGTGCGTTCGCGGGAGGGGTCGATGCCCGCGACCCGCAGCCGGCCGGCGCTGGGGGTGAGGATGCCGGTCAGCATCTTGATCGTGGTCGACTTGCCGGCGCCGTTCGGGCCGATGTAGCCGACCATCTCGCCGCGTTCCACGCGGAAGGAGATCGAGTCGACGGCCCGTACCCGCCGTACTTCCCGCTTCATGAAGCCGGTTTTCTTGCGTACGTCGAAGACCTTCTCGACACCGTCGAGTTCGATGAAGGCGCTGTCCACCTCGGTCACCTCAACTCCCTGTACTCCGGTAGGAACGAAGCCCCGTCCGCCACGCCGCCCCCGCCAGCAAGCAGCAGACCACCGCCACCAGGGGCGAGGCGAACGCCGCCCAGGACGGCAGGCCGACGGGATACGGCCGCCCCAGCACATGCGCGGCCGGGACCCAGTTGACGAAGGCGAGCGGCACCATGAAGGTCACGCCGCGCACCAGGTCCTTGCCGAACACGCTCGGCGGATACTGCAGCAGCGTCGTCCCGCCGTACGTGAACGCGTTCTGCACCTCGGCGGCGTCCTGCGCGAAGATCTGGAAGGCCGCGCCCGCCACGAACACCGCCGAGAAGATCGCCGCGCCGCTGACCACCATCACCGGCACCAGCAGCACCTTCGTCGCAGTCCAGTCGACGTCCACCGAGAACAGCGCCCAGCACAGCACTACGGCGCCCTGGGTGATCCGGCCCAGGCGGCGCAGCGCGAAGCGGTCGGCACCGACCTGGGCGAGCACCGGCGCGGGCCGCACCAGCAGCGTGTCGAACGAGCCGTCACGCATCCGGGCGCCCAGGACGTCCATCGAGCCGAGCAGCAGATCGGCGATCCCGAACGCCGTCACCGACAGCCCGTAAAGAAAGGCCACTTCGGGCAGTGACCAGCCGCCCAGTGAGTCGACCTGCGAGAACATCAGCAGGATCCCCACGAAGTCCAGGCCCGTCATCGTGAGGTTGCCGAACATCGTGACGACGAAGGAGGTGCGGTAGGTCATGCCGGACCGGATCCACATCCCGGCGATCAGCCGATAGGCCCGCAGCCCCTCGGCCAGGGCGTTCCGCTCAGCCACCCTGCACCACCACCCGCCGTGTCGCGGCCGACTGCAGCAGCCGTCCGGCCGCCAGCAGCGCCACCGCCCAGGCCGCCTGGAAGGCGAACGCCCGGAGCGGGTCGGTCTCCCCCATCAGCACATCCGCCGGCATCTGGATCTGCGCCGCCCACGGCAGCACCCGCACGACCTCGCCGAGCGCCCCGGGGAAGGCGTTCAGCGGCAGCACCATGCCCGAGAAGAAGACGCCCGTGACCATCACGACCTGGCTGACGCCCATGCCGTCCATCAGCCAGAACACGCTCAGGGCCGCCAGGTAGCGGATCGCGAAGCTGACCACCGTCGCCAGCAGGAGCGTGACCACGAAGGCCAGCCAGGGGGTGACCGACGTCGGCAGGGCCATGGGGAAGAAGACCGCACCGAACGCGAACGGGATCACACCCCGCCCCAGCATCTGGAACAGCGCCCGCCCCACGTCGCCCGCCAGCCACCACAGCTGCAGATCGGCCGGCCGGTACAGGTCGACGGCGATCTCACCGGTGCGGATGCGCTCCATCAGGTCCTTCTCGGCGCCCCCGCCCTGGATCGCCAGCGTCGCGTAGAGACACTGCCCCAGCCACACATACGTCACGGCCTGCGCCTGGTCGTACCCTCCGAGATGCGGCTTCTCGTCCCACAGCGCCAGATACGTGTAAACGAGGATGACGCCGAAGACCGTATTGGTGAACACCCCGGCCACCGTGGCCGCCCGATAGGTCGCGTACCGCCTGAAGCCGCCCGCCGCGACGGCCGCGTACAACCGTCCCAAGCCCACATCCACAGCCCTCCTCGCCTCCGGACACCGAAGCGCAGGAGCCTAGTGGGCCGGGGATCACGGGGGCCAAGGGTTTTCGCGGGCCGTGGGACGCATGCCGTGGCTTTCCTCCCTGGAACGCCGTGGGGCGCCCCGGGCCGTGCCTGGAGCGCCCCACGCGGAGTTCGGTCAGGCGTCAGGCGTCGGTCTGCGCCCAGCCGCTGCACTTTTCCCAGATGATCCCCGCGGTGGGGTTGTCCGGGTTGCCCTTCCAGTCGCCGATGCACGCCTTGATGGTGATCGGCGTGCCTTCCTTGATGTCGAGGTTCAGCGTGCGGGTCGTGTTCACACCGTCACGGTTCCAGTAGTAGTACGTGTTGCCCTCGCCGCCGATCGAGATGATCCCGATGGTCGAGTGACCGTCCTTGGCCAGGTCGGTGATGGTGAAGACCTCGCCGTACGTCTGGATGTGGGCCTTGCCGCCGGAGTCCGCGTGGGGCGTGACGTTCCAGTCGGCACCGGCCCAGACGGTACGATCCGTTCCGTCCGCGTGGGCCGAGGCGCCCGTGGCCAGGGCGAGCAGCGTGGCGGCGGTGCCGGCCAGGGCGGAGCGTGCGAGCAGTCGCATCTTCGGTCGAGTCCCCCTTCAGGCGAATCTCGCGCAAGCAAGATCGCGATTCGAACAGGCGTGCAGGATAGCTCAATTGACCCTGCGGCCGCCTGTACGTTCGCCCGCACGCCGCCCGCCTCACCACACGGCTCGCGACACGGCCCTCGATCAGGGAACTGATCGCCGGATGGGACAGTCTTCATCACAGGGGCGCAAGAGCGAGCAGAGACGTACGGGAACGACGTACGACGCGAAACAGGAGTCCGTGCACGACATGAGTGACGAGCCTCAGCCGCAGCAGCCGACACCGGGGCGGGCACCGAGAGAGCCGCAGCCGGACGGCGCCCCGGGCACGCCACGGGACCGGGCTGACGACGCCCCGGGCACGGCACGACCCCGGCCGGAGGGCGACCCGGGCACGGCACGGGCCGAGGGGGACGGCAAGCCGGACACGCCACGGGCCGAGGGGGACGACGGCCCGGGCACGCCACCGGCCAGGGCGGAGGGCAAGCCGGTCGCGCCGTCGGCCAAGCCGGACAGCGACCCTGGCACGCCACCGGCCAAGGGAGATCGCGCCCCGGGCACGCCACCGACCAAGACGGATAGCACCCCGGCCACGTCACGGCCCCGGGCCGACGACGACCCGGGCACGGTACAGATCCGGGCCGTCGGCGCCTCCAGCACGCCACGCGCTCAGGCGAACCACGCCCAGGACAAGGCACGCGCCCAGGCGGACGGCGACCCGGCCGCACCTCGCCCTCAAGCCGACAAGGACCCGGCCACGTCACGCCCTCAGGCCGACGACGACCCTGGCACGGTGCAGATCCGGGCCGTCGGTGCCTCGAACACAGCACGGACCCAGGGGGATGGTGCCCCGGCCACGTCAAGCGCCCAGGCGGATGGCGCCCCCGCCGCGCCTCGCCCCCAGGCCGACAACGACCCGGGCACCGTCCGGATCCGGGCCGTCGGCGCCACGGGCGCGCCGCGAGCCCGGACGGCCGGCGCCCCGGGCACTCCACGACCCCAGGCCGGCGACGGCCCCGGCACCGCGCAGATGGGGGCGATCGGCGACCCCGACGAACCGCGGGCCAAGCCCGGTGGGAAACGGAAGCGGACCGGCTGGCGCCGGGTGATCCCGACCTGGCGCATGACCCTCGGCGGCTTCATCATCGTCGTCATGCTGCTGATCGGCGGCTTCTTCCTGGGCTACTCACTGGTCCAGATCCCGCCGGCCAACGCGCTCGCCACCAAGCAGGCCAACGTCTACCTCTACGCGGACGGCTCGGTGATCGCCCGCGACGGCGAGATCAACCGGGAGAACGTCACACTCCCGCAGATCTCCAAGGACGCCCAGCACGCGATCCTGGCCGCCGAGGACCGCGACTTCTACACCGAGTCCGCCGTCGACCCCAAGGCCATGATCCGCGCCGCCTGGAACACCGCCCTCGGCAAGGGCAAGCAGTCCGGCTCCACGATCACCCAGCAGTACGTGAAGAACTACTACCTGCGCCAGGAACAGACCGTCACGCGCAAGGCCAAGGAGTTCTTCATCTCCATCAAGCTGGACCGCGAGGTGAGCAAGGACCACATCCTCGAGGGCTACCTCAACACCAGCTACTTCGGCCGCAACGCCTACGGCATCCAGGCAGCCGCCCAGGCCTACTACGGCATGGACGCCACCGACCTCGACCCGGCCCGCGCCGCCTACCTCGCCGCACTCGTCAACGCGCCCAGCCAGTACGACGTCGTCGCCCACCCCGAGAACCGCAAGGCCGCCGAGTCCCGCTGGAACTACGTCCTGGACGGCATGGTCAAGAAGGGCTGGCTCAGCGAGTCCGAGCGGGCCGGCATGAAGTTCCCCATGCCGAAGGAGTCCACCCTCTCCACCGGCATGTCCGGGCAGCGCGGCTACATCGTCCGGATCGTCAAGGACTACCTCACCCAGAACAACATCATCGACGAGGACAAGCTCGACGCCGGCGGCTACCGCATCACCACCACCCTGCAGAAGAACAAGCAGGACGCCTTCGTGAAGGCCGTCGACGACAAGCTCATGTCCAAGCTGGACAAAAAGAACAACAAGGTCGACACGTACGTACGCGCGGGCGGCGCCGCCGTCGACCCCAAGACCGGCAAGGTCGTCGCGATGTACAACGGCGTCGACTACGTCAAGCAGTACACCCCCAACGCCACCCGCAGGGACTTCCAGGTCGGCTCCACCTTCAAGCCCTTCGTGTTCACCTCGGCCGTCGAGAACGGCTCGCGGACCCAGGACGGCCGCACGATCACCCCGAACACGATCTACGACGGCACCAACAAGCGAACGGTCCAGGGCTGGGCCGGCGACCCGTACGCTCCCGAGAACGAGGACCAGACCTCCTACGGTCCCATCACCGTCACCGAGGCCACCGACAGCTCCGTGAACTCGGTGTACGCGCAGATGGCCGCCGACGTCGGCCCCCAGAAGGTCAAGCAGACCGCGATCGACCTGGGCGTCCCCGAGACCACCCCGGACCTCGCCGACGGCCCCGCCATCGCACTCGGCACGGCCACCGCCAGCGTCCTCGAGATGGCGGAGTCGTACGCCACGCTCGCCAACCACGGCAAGCACGGCACCTACACGATGGTCGACAAGGTCATCAAGGAGGGCACGCCCGTCGAGCTGCCCGAGCGTCGCACCCGGCAGGCCGTGAGCCGCGAGGCCGCCGACACCACCACCTCGATGCTGCAGAGCGTCGTCCAGAACGGCACGGCCTCCGCCGCGCAGGCAGCGGGCCGCCCCGTCGCCGGCAAGACCGGCACCGCCGAGGAGGACACGGCCGCCTGGTTCGCGGGCTACACCCCCGACCTCGCCACCGTCGTCTCCGTCATGGGCCAGGACCCGGTCACCGCCGCCCACAAGTCGCTCTACGGCGCGATGGGCCTGCCCCGCATCAACGGCGGCGGGGCGCCCGCGGAGATCTGGACGCAGTTCACCCAGGACGCCCTCAAGGGCAAGCCGGTCAGGGACTTCGACCTCCGGCTCCAGCCGGGCTCCGACGTCACCGAGGCCCCGAGCCCCGAGACCCCCGTCGACCCGACCACGGGCGGCACGACCGACGGCGCCAGCTCGTCCCCCGACGAGGAGGAGACCGGCACCGAGACGCCCGGCCAGACCCCGAGCGCACCCGAGGGCCAGACCCAGGGCCAGACCGACGGCGGCACCACCGACGGCAGCACGGGAGGCGAATCCCCGACCGGCGGCGGCACCGCGGACGGCGGAACCGGCAACGGAGGCACGACGGAGGGCGGCGGCACGGCCGACGGTGGCACCACGGAAGGCGGCGGCACGGACGACGGCGGCGCCAACGGGGCTCCCACCGGCCCGGGCTGGGGCTTCGCCCCACAGGGCGCGCGCCGGGAATAGCCCGGGTCAGTCAGGTCGGGTCAGTGACCCGAGGTCGCCTTCAGCCCCACCACGGCGACCAGCAGCAGGCACACGAAGAAGATCCGGGCGGCGGTGGCAGGCTCCCCCAGCACGGCCATTCCGACCACCGCCGCCCCGGCCGCGCCGATCCCCACCCACACGCCGTAGGCGGTACCGATGGGCAGGGTCTTGGCGGCCTGGGACAGCAGCAGCATGCTGACGACGATTCCGGCGCCGGTGAGAACACTGGGGAGCGGGCGGGTGAAGCCGTCGGTGTACTTCATCCCGATCGACCACCCGACTTCGAGCAGACCGGCGACGACGAGCAGAACCCAGGCCATGACGGGCACCTCCGGGAGACAGGCTGACGGTCCAGGTGCGTCGTCTTTGCCTTCGTCCCGGTACGGCGCGTCTCGTCGGGTCCCTCCAACGTAGCAAAGACCACGACGAAGGGGCCGGTGACAACGGTCACCGGCCCCTTCGCCTGCGTCTGGGACTACATCGGGGACTACATCTGGGACTACAGGTACAGGCCCGTCGAGTCCTCGGACCCCTCGAACCGGTCCGCGGCCACCGCATGCAGATCACGCTCGCGCATGAGCACGTACGCGATGCCCCGCACCTCGACCTCGGCGCGGTCCTCCGGGTCGAACAGAACCCGGTCGCCCGGCTCCACGGTCCGTACGTTCTGCCCGACCGCCACGACCTCGGCCCAGGCCAGCCGCCGGCCGACCGCCGCCGTGGCGGGAATCAGGATGCCGCCGCCCGAACGCCGCTCGCCCTCGCTGGTGTCCTGCCGCACGAGTACGCGGTCGTGCAGCATCCGGATGGGCAGCTTGTCCGGATGGGTGCTGTGCTCGTTCCTGTTGGCGCTCACGCCCTGAAACCTACCTGTCTTCGCCGTGCACGTCCGCCGTCGGGTCAGCCCTTGCGCCGCCGCGTGCCGAGGGCGAGCAGCCCGACCACACCGACCACCACGAGGGCGACCGGCACGACCCGCTCCAGGCGCGGCGCGCCCTCCTCGTCCACGAACCGGGACCGCACATCGGTGACGGCCCGGTTGACCCCCACGTACGCACGCCCGAGGGTGTGATCGATATTGGACGCGACCCTGGCCTTGGCGTCCCCGACGATCGTCTTCGGGTGCACCCGCACCCCGATCTCGTCGAGGGTCTCGGCCAGGTTCTCGCGGCGGCGCCTGATGTCCGCCTCGATCTGCGCCGGGGTCCTGGTGTCCGCCGTGTCCGCCACCGTGTCGCCTCCGAAGTCGGTATAAAGCCTGTGCCGGACAGTCTGTCAGCTCCACGGCTCATAGCACTGTCCCGACCCCCGGTTACCCTGGCCGGATGAGCGAGCGACTTCAGCCCGGGGACGTGGCCCCCGCCTTCACCCTGTCCGACGCCGACGGCACCGAGGTGTCCCTGGCGGACCACAAGGGCCGCAAGGTCATCGTGTACTTCTACCCGGCTGCCCTCACCCCCGGCTGCACCAAGCAGGCCTGCGACTTCACGGACAACCTGGAGCTGCTGACGGGCGCGGGCTACGACGTCATCGGCATCTCCCCCGACCAGCCCGAGAAGCTGTCCAAGTTCCGCGAGAAGGAGTCCCTGAAGATCACCCTCCTCGCCGACCCGGACAAGCAGGTCCTGGACGCCTACGGCGCCTTCGGCGAGAAGAAGAACTACGGCAAGACCTACATGGGCGTCATCCGCTCCACGATCGTCGTGGACGAGGAGGGCAAGGTCGAACGCGCGCTGTACAACGTCCGCGCGACGGGCCACGTGGCCAAGATCATCAAGGATCTGGGGATCTGATCCGGTCGAGCGGGGCGCGGAACGACCGATGCGGACCGAGATGATCTCGGCCCGCGTCGGAGACCGAGCGGGTCAGGCCGACTCGAGCAAGGTCGTATAAGCCCCTTCGGCAGCCCGGCCCTGCGCCGTACCCGGCGGAGTGTGGGCGAGGAACTCACTGGTTGAACCGCTCTGCACGAGACGTCCGCCCACCAGGACGGACACGTGATCGGCCTCTTCGGCGAGGTCGGTCACGTCGTGCGTGGACAGCAGGATGCGAACCTCGCCCTTGACCGACGCGAGGAGATCGCGGAAGACCCGTCGCTGACGTGGGTCCATGCCGGCCGTGGGTTCGTCCAGGAGGAGCACCCGTGCGTCGTGGACCAGGGCACAGGCGACACCCACGCGCCTCAGCTGGCCGCCCGAGAGCTGACCGGTGCGGGTGTCGGCGTGCTCCGTCATCTCGACGCGGGCCAGCGCTCGCGGAGCGTTGACCCAGGCATCGCCCTTGCTCATCCCCTTCAGCCAGCCGATATAAGCGACGTACTCGCGTGCCGTGAGCGAGGGCAGGGGTGTGATGTTCTGCGGCATCCAGGCCACCGTCCGCCGGTAGTCCTTGCTCTTCGCGTCGAGTCCGTCCCACGTCACGGTTCCCCGCTGGGGCGTGGTGACGGCAGCGGCCAGCTGCAGCATCGTGGACTTTCCGGCCCCGTTCGGTCCGAGCAGGATGGTCAGTCCGTCCGGAAGGCGGTAGGTGAAGTCCTTCAGCACGGCAGCCCGCCGTCGGCCGTAGGCGAAGGTGCAGGAATCGAGAACAAGCGTCATGCGGCTCTCCGTGCGAAGCGGTTCGGTGGAAGGAGGTGGGCACCGACGCCGACGGTGAGCATCAAGAGGGCTCCCGTGGAGGCGTACCAGGTGTCAGGCGGTTCGAGGAGTACGGTCCACGGGTAGGCGTCGCCGGGCGCTCTCATGCCGAAGAGCACGCCGAGTAGCGGCCACAGTGCGGGAACGAGGATTGCGGACCTCCCGAAGAGAGCCCCGCACAGCAGGGTGAGGCCGACGAGGAAGGCCGTGTTGCGGCCCAGTGTCTCGGCCGATGCGGCCCCGGTGATCATGGCGATCAGTTCACCCACGGCGCTTGCGAGTGCCACCACGCCGAGCGCGAGCAGGACGTCGAAGAACCTGACGGGTCGGATTCCGGTGGTCTCGGCGGCGTCCAGCCGGGTGTGCAGACAGTCGAAGAGGACCGAGGTCAGCACGAGCGGGACGAGCGTGGCGGCCTGCACGAGCTCGGAGCCGCCGGCCCAGATGGAGGGCAGGAAGAGGGGGGTGTCCTGAACAGTCGCCGCCAGAAGCGCGAACATCAGGAAACCCAGGGGCAGCCGGGTGTGGGCGCGGCGGGCACGCAGCCACCACATCACGTTGTCGTCCCGTCTTCCTGGCACGCCTCCGCCACGGTCGTCTCGTACCAGTCCATTTGCTGGGCCTCGCTCAACCGCAGGACCTTCGCCACCCCGTCCTGGATGCGGCTGCGTTCCTGAGGGGTGAAATCGGGTTCGGAGCTGAGCCGTCTCAAGTAGGTGTCCGTCTGCCCGACTTTGGAGGACACCCAGTAGTACACGAGGCGGGCGGGGCCGGTGGCCGGAGGGGCGCATTCGAAACGCACCACTTCGCGGGCGACCTGGTAGCGGACGGTGCCCGTCGCCTCGCCGACCCCGAGTGGGACGGTCCAGTCGTCCTTCGTTGACGGCTCGGGATACCGGAGGTTGAGAGAGGTGTCCTTGATGGAGGCCGGCTCGGCGGGCAGACCGGCTCGACGCAGGGATTCCAGCGTCGCCTCCGCTTCCTCGGTGAGAGCGGAGATGTGCTCGGCGCGCGCTTCGGGCAGACAGATGCGGGGGGACTGTCCGGCACAGGCGATCGCTCCATGCCCGGTGCTCCGTGGGCCTATGTAGCTCCAGTCGCTGACCAAGGAGAACGATCCGAACGCGCAGGCGACGACGAGTGCTCCCGCGACGGCTCCGCGCAGCCGGCGGGAAACCGGTGCCCAGAGCAGAGTCATGGCGACGGCGGAGCCGACGGCGAGCAGGAGAGGAGCCGCGAGGGCGGCGGCGGTGGGCAGTTCACCGAACATCATCTTTCCGGCGAAGAGGCCGGTGAGGTGCCGGGGCCACGGTGTCTCCAGTCCCGTGGACCAGCCGACGGCCAGGAAGTCGGTGACCGCGATGACCGGCACTACGGCGATGTGCCGAACGGTGACTCCGACGGCGAATCCGACGATGCCGTGGGCGACGCAGAGCACCAGTGCGAAGGCCAGCAGCGTGAGGCCGGGCACGTCGGGCGCGACCTGCTCTTGGACGAGGGCGCACAGCGTGGGGAGGATGAGGAGCGCCCAGGCCAGTGCGACCACGGGCGACAGGTGCTGGGCGGCGATGGTGTAGCGGGATCGCACCGCCCCCAGCCTCCAGATTCCTGAGGCACCCAGCTTCCGCGCCTCCCATGCGGCGAGGCCCGAGGCAACCGCGAAGGCCACGGGCAGCAGGTTGCGCAGCACCGCGTCGACCACGGTGGCGGAGTAGCCCAGCGGATCGATACGGAGGTCGTCACCGAGATCGGTGGCGTAGTAGGCGAACACGAGAAGCAGGGCGACAGGCGCGACCCGCAGCGCGCTGCTGGACCTGATGAGCGTGAGGGGTTTCACTTCTTGGCTTCCTGGAGCGGTCCGAAAAGGGGGCGTGGTGCCTCGC
>NZ_JBSHKH010000026.1:0-76434 GCF_053643595.1 Streptomyces sp. NPDC055506
TCGTGCGTACGCAACGCCGAAGGCCCGGTCCCGCCAAGATCTTTGGCGGGACCGGGCCTTCGGGCTGAGCGTTACGCCTTGCGCAGGCGGAACGTCAGGGACAGACCCTCGTCGGTGAAGGTCTCGCCGTAGGCGTCGTCCGCCTCGCCCTGAGCGAAGTCCGTGGCGAGGACCTCGTCGGCGATCAGGCCGGCGTGACCGGTCAGGGCCGCGACCGTCGCCTCGTCCGTGGCGGTCCAGCGCAGCGCGATGCGGTCGGCCACGTCGAGGCCGCTGTTCTTGCGGGCCTCCTGGATCAGCCGGATCGCGTCACGGGCCAGACCCGCACGCCGGAGTTCCTCGGTGATCTCCAGGTCGAGGGCGACCGTGGCACCCGAGTCCGACGCCACCGACCAGCCCTCGCGCGGCGTCTCCGTGATGATCACCTCGTCGGGGGCGAGCGTGATGGTCTCGCCGTCGACCTCCACCGACGCCGTCCCCTCGCGCAGGGCCAGGGACAGGCCGGCCGCGTCCGCGTTCGCGATGGCCTTGGCCACGTCCTGGACGCGCTTGCCGAACCGCTTGCCCAGGGCGCGGAAGTTGGCCTTGGCCGTGGTGTCGACCAGGGAGCCGCCGACGTCGCTCAGCGTCGCGAGCGATTCGACGTTCAGCTCCTCCGTGATCTGCGTGCGCAGTCCGGCGTCCAGCGCGTCGAAGCCCGACGCGGCGATCAGGGCCCGGGAGAGCGGCTGCCGCGTCTTGACGCCCGACTCCGCGCGCGTGGCACGGCCCAGCTCCACGAGCCGGCGCACCAGCACCATCTGCTTCGACAGCTCCGGGTCGATGGCCGTGAGGTCCGCCTCGGGCCAGGAGGACAGATGAACCGACTCCGGGGCGCCCGGGGTGACCGGAACGATCAGGTCCTGCCAGACCCGCTCGGTGATGAACGGGGTCAGCGGGGCCATGAGCTGCGTCACCGTCTCGACGACCTCGTGCAGCGTGCGCAGCGCCGCCTTGTCGCCCTGCCAGAAGCGGCGACGGGAGCGGCGGACGTACCAGTTCGACAGGTCGTCGACGAACGCGGACAGCAGCTTGCCGGCGCGCTGGGTGTCGTAGGCGTCGAGGGCCTGGGTGACCTGGTCGGTGAGCGCGTGCAGTTCGGACAGCAGCCAGCGGTCCAGCACCGGGCGGTCGGCCGGGGCCGGGTCGGCCTCGGACGGGGCCCAGCCCGACGTACGGGCGTACAGGGCCTGGAAGGCGACCGTGTTCCAGTAGGTGAGGAGCGTCTTGCGGACGACCTCCTGGATGGTGCCGTGGCCGACCCGGCGGGCCGCCCAGGGGGAGCCGCCTGCCGCCATGAACCAGCGGACCGCGTCGGCGCCGTGCCGGTCCATGAGCGGGATGGGCTCCAGGGTGTTGCCCAGGTGCTTGGACATCTTGCGGCCGTCCTCGGCGAGGATGTGGCCGAGGCAGACCACGTTCTCGTAGGACGACTTGTCGAAGACCAGGGTGCCGACCGCCATCAGCGTGTAGAACCAGCCGCGGGTCTGGTCGATGGCCTCGCAGATGAACTGCGCCGGGTAGCGGGCCTCGAAGGTCTCCTTGTTCTTGTACGGGTAGCCCCACTGCGCGAACGGCATCGAACCCGAGTCGTACCAGGCGTCGATGACCTCGGGCACGCGCGTGGCCGTGCTGCCGCACCCGTCCTGCGGGCAGGCGAAGGTGACCGCGTCGATGTAGGGGCGGTGCGGGTCCAGGCCCGACTGGTCGGTGCCGGTCAGCTCGGTCAGCTCGGTGAGGGAGCCGACGCAGGTGAGGTGGTCGTCCTCGCAGCGCCAGATGGGCAGCGGCGTGCCCCAGTAGCGGTTGCGGGACAGCGCCCAGTCGATGTTGTTGTCCAGCCAGTCGCCGTACCGGCCGTGCTTGACCGTGTCCGGGAACCAGTTGGTGTTCTCGTTCTCCGCGAGGAGACGGTCCTTGATCTCCGTGGTGCGGATGTACCAGGAGGGCTGCGCGTAGTAGAGCAGCGCGGTGTGGCAGCGCCAGCAGTGCGGGTAGCTGTGCTCGTACGGGATGTGCCGGAAGAGCAGGCCGCGGCTGTCGAGGTCCTCGGTGAGCTTCTCGTCGGCCTTCTTGAAGAAGACGCCGCCGACGAGCGGGACGTCCTCCTCGAAGGTGCCGTCCGGGCGGACCGGGTTCACGACCGGCAGGCCGTAGGAGCGGCAGACCTTGAGGTCGTCCTCACCGAAGGCGGGGGACTGGTGGACCAGACCCGTGCCGTCCTCGGTCGTGACGTACTCGGCGTTGACGACGAAGTGGGCCTCGGCCGGGAACTCCACCAGCTCGAACGGGCGCTGGTACGTCCAGCGCTCCATCTCGGCGCCCGTGAAGGTCTGGCCGGTGGTCTCCCAGCCCTCGCCGAGGGCCTTGGCGAGCAGCGGCTCGGCGACGACCAGCTTCTCCTCACCGTTGGTCGCCACGACGTAGGTGACCTCGGGGTGGGCGGCGACGGCCGTGTTGGAGACCAGGGTCCAGGGCGTGGTCGTCCACACCAGGAGCGCGGCCTCGCCGGCCAGCGGGCCGGAGGTGAGCGGGAAGCGGACGAACACGGACGGGTCCACGACCGTCTCGTAGCCCTGCGCCAGCTCGTGGTCGGACAGGCCCGTGCCGCAGCGGGGGCACCAGGGGGCGACGCGGTGGTCCTGGACCAGCAGGCCCTTGTTGAAGATCTCCTTCAGCGACCACCAGACCGACTCGATGTACGCCGGGTCCATGGTGCGGTAGGGGTCGTTGAGGTCGGTCCAGAACCCCATGCGGGTGGTGAGCTCTTCGAAGGCGTTGGTGTGCCGGGTGACCGACTCGCGGCACTTCGCGTTGAACTCGGCGATGCCGTACGCCTCGATGTCCTGCTTGCCGGAGAAGCCGAGCTCCTTCTCCACCGCCAGCTCCACCGGGAGGCCGTGGCAGTCCCAGCCGGCCTTGCGGGCGACGTGGTAGCCGCGCATGGTGCGGAACCGGGGGAAGACGTCCTTGAAGACGCGGGCCTCGATGTGGTGGGCGCCGGGCATGCCGTTGGCCGTGGGCGGGCCCTCGTAGTAGACCCACTCCGGGCGGCCCTCGGACTGCTCCAGGCTCTTGTTGAAGATCTTCTGCTCGTCCCAGAAGGCGAGCACGGTGTGCTCGAGGGCGGGCAGGTCGACCTGGGCGGGTACCTGGCGGTACGTCGGCGATGTCATCAGCGGGCTTCCTCCGGCGGACTTGCTGCCTTCCGTCCGGAGGGACGAGAGCTACGTCATTGCCTGCGCCGCCTTCGGCGCGCTCCCGCGGTACCACCCTCCTTGGCCCTCCGGTGCGGGGTGTGCGCCGGTGAGCCCCCTCATTGGGGTCGCGATGCCGGCTCTACTGGCCGCTGCTGTTCGGCTGCGGCTTTCTTCCGGCGGCTCCGGGGTGATCTTCACGTCGCGCTCGCCCCCGGGCTTCCACCGTCCCCGGGTCGCTCTGGGCTGCCTACGCCGCTACTCGTCCCCATCCACGCTTTTCGCTCCGCCCAGTGTACGGCGCCGGGCGGACAGCGGCCGACCGCTTTTCGGGGCCGCTGGGGACGGGGTGGTGCAAGAGGTGACGTTTGGGTTTGATGACCCGAATGGAGTGGTATAGGTGTTCGGATCCTGGGACGTCCGGCTCGGCGGATTACCGGGCGGGGAGCTGGGCACAACGGATGCAGGTTCGCCGCGCGGCATGCGCGAGGCGGGCGAATCGGGCGGTGTGCCCCGTTGCCGCGGGACTCAAGTCGATTTATCGTCCCAGCACGATTCGCGAGCAAGATCACAATATGTGAAGGGGCCGCGGCCATGGTGGCGAAGAAGACCGCCGTACAGCAGCCGGCGTCCGGCAGGTCCGCGGAGGCCTCCGGCGGTGCGCCCAAGGACCCGGGCGGGAAGAAGACCGCCCAGGGAGGCTCGGCGGGGCGGGCGGCGAAGGGGGCGACCGAGAAGGCGACCGAGGGGACGAAGGCGGCTGTCACCAGGACCAAGGCGGCGGTCAAGAAGGTGACGGCCAAGAAGACCGCGGCGGGAAAGGCCGTGGCCAGGAAGGTCGTGGCGAAGACGGCGGCGGCCGCCGCGGCCAAGGGGCCGGGCGAAAAAACCGAGGCCGGGAAGACGGCGGTCGAGAAGACTGGGGCCGACAGGGCTGAGGCCGATAAGGCTGAGGCCGCGAATGCAGGGCTCGAGGGGACTGCGGCCAAGAAGGCGGGGACCAAGAAGACGGCGGTCAGGAAGTCGACGGCCAAGAAGGCCGCGGCCGACAAGGCCGCCGGCGCGAAAGTCGCGGGCAAGAAGGCGGCGGCCAAGAAGGCGGCTGCCGATGCGGAGCAGAAGGCCGCGGGTAAGAAGGCGGCTGCCGGCGAGGCCGGGGAGAAGAAGGCCGCAGGCAAGAAGGCGGCTGCTCAGGAGACGGCGGGGAAGAAGGCTGCTGTCGGCGAGAGCGCGGGGAAGAAGGCAGTGGCCAAGAAGGCCGCCGTCGGTGAGGTCGCGGAGAAGAAGGCCGCGGTCAAGAGGGCGAAGGCCGCCAAGGCCGTCGCCGCTGAGAAGGGCGTCGGGGCCGAGGGCGTGCGCGCCGGAGGCAAGAGCACCACCACGAAGAGCGCGGCCGGGAAGGGCACTGCCCGGACCGGAGCGGTCACACAGGACAAGGCCGGCCACAGCACGGCCGAGAAGGCGGGCGCGGCCGAGGCCGCGACGCAGACGGGAGCGACCACGGTGGGTGCGAAGAAGACTCCTGGCGCGGCGACGGCGGCCAAGACCGCCGTCCCGAAGGCACGGGTCGCCGCGGCGGAGCCCGGTGAGCTCGCGGTACGCCCCGGGGAGGACCCCTGGACGGAAGCGGAGGTCGAGGAGGCGCGTGCCGAGCTGACGTCCGAGGAGACTCGGCTGCGTGAGGAGATCACGTCGTCGGAGCGCTCGCTCGCCGGTCTGATGCGCGACTCCGGGGACGGAGCGGGCGACGACCAGGCGGACACCGGCACCAAGAACATCACTCGCGAGCACGAGCTGGCCCTGGCCGCCAACGCGCGCGAGATGCTCATCCAGACCGAGCGCGCCCTGGACCGCCTCGACTCGGGCACCTACGGCCTGTGCGAGAACTGCGGCAACCCCATCGGCAAGGCCCGGATGCAGGCCTTCCCGCGGGCCACGCTGTGCGTGGAGTGCAAGCAGAAGCAGGAGCGCAGGTACTGACCGACGGCCGAATGCCGCCTGAGCACGTGGGGCCCACAGGGTGTGTCGTACCCTCGTCCTCAGTCAGGCACCTAGGTTGAGGGACTCACGTGGCAGAGGCGGAGCGCATCATCGGTACGCCGGACACACCGGATGCCGCCGGGGACGGGCGGGAGCGGCCCGAGGACACGGCGTCGGGGGAGCGCTCCGACTCCGAGGCCACGGACACGCGGCCCCGGGGCAAGCGCCGTATCGCGGTGCTGTTCGCCGTCGCCTCGTTCGCGTACGCCCTCGACCTGATCACCAAGATGATCGTGGTGGCCAAGCTGGAGCACCACCCGCCGATCGAGATCATCGGGGACTGGCTGAAGTTCGAGGCGATCCGCAACGCGGGTGCGGCCTTCGGCTTCGGCGAGGCCTTCACGGTGATCTTCACCATGATCGCGGCGGCCGTGATCGTCGTCATCGCCCGGCTCGCCCGCAAGCTCTACAGCCTGCCCTGGGCGCTCGCGCTCGGAATGCTGCTCGGCGGGGCGCTGGGCAACCTCACGGACCGGATCTTCCGGGCGCCGGGTGTCTTCGAGGGCGCGGTCGTGGACTTCATCGCGCCCAAGCACTTCGCCGTCTTCAACCTGGCCGACTCGGCGATCGTGTGCGGCGGCATCCTGATCGTGCTGCTGTCGTTCAAGGGGCTCGACCCGGACGGCACCGTCCACAAGGACTGACAGGCGCCGTACGGGGCTGTCGGACCCGTCCGGCATACTCGACGGGTGAGCACGATTCCCGAGATCCGTACCCTGCCCGTGCCCGATGGCCTGGAGGGCGAGCGCGTCGACGCCGCCATCTCCCGCATGTTCGGCTTCTCCCGGACCAAGGCGGCCGAACTCGCCGCCGCGGGGAAGGTCACGGTCGACGGGTCGGTGGTCGGCAAGTCGGAGCGTGTGCACGGCGGCGCCTGGCTTGAGGTGGAGATGCCGCAGGCGCCCGCGCCGGTGCAGGTGGTGGCCGAGCCGGTCGAGGGCATGGAGATCGTGCACGACGACGATGACGTGGTCGTGATCGTCAAGCCCGTGGGTGTCGCCGCGCACCCGTCGCCGGGCTGGACCGGGCCGACCGTCATCGGGGGCCTGGCCGCCGCCGGGTACCGGATCTCCACCTCCGGCGCCGCGGAGCGCCAGGGCATCGTGCACCGCCTCGACGTCGGCACCTCCGGCCTGATGGTCGTGGCCAAGTCGGAGTACGCGTACACCTCGCTGAAGCGCCAGTTCAAGGAGCGCACGGTCGACAAGCGGTACCACACGCTCGTCCAGGGCCACCCCGACCCGACCAGCGGCACCATCGACGCGCCCATCGGCCGTCACCCGCACCACGACTACAAGTGGGCGGTCACCGCCGAGGGCAAGCCGTCCGTCACGCACTACGACCTCATCGAGGCCTTCCGCGCGGCATCGCTCCTCGATGTGAAGCTGGAGACCGGCCGCACCCACCAGATCCGCGTCCACATGGCCGCCCACCGGCACCCCTGCGTCGGCGACCTGACCTACGGCGCCGACCCGACCCTCGCCAAGCGCCTCGGCCTGACCCGCCAGTGGCTGCACGCGGTGCGCCTCGGCTTCGAGCACCCCGGGGACGGGCAGTGGGCGGAGTTCTCCTGCGACTACCCGGAGGACCTGCAGAAGGCCCTGGACCAGGTCCGGGAGGAGACGTACGCATGAGCACTGCGCGCTACGCGGTGCGCGTCGCGGAGGACCCCGCCGACCGTGAGGCGTGCTTCGCGGTGCGCAAGGAGGTCTTCGTCGGCGAGCAGGGCGTGCCGGAGGACCTCGAGTACGACGCGTACGACGCGGGGGCGGTGCACGTCCTGGCCGTTCAGGAGGACGGCCTGCCGCTCGGGACCGGGCGGCTGTTGTACGGCGAGGCGGCCGTGGCGCAGACCGGGGCCGACCCGTCCGTGGGCTCCCTGGGCCGGCTCGCCGTGACCGGCCGGGCGCGCGGCCTCGGTGTCGGGGTCGCCCTGGTGCGGGCCATCGAGGACGCCGCACGGGCGCGCGGGCTCGCGGCCGTGGACCTGCACGCCCAGACGCACGCGCTCGGCTTCTACGCACGGCTCGGCTACGAGGCGTACGGGCCGGAGTACCTGGAGGCGGGCATCCCGCACCAGGGGATGCGGCGTTCGCTCTAGCCGCTCGCCGCGGGTGCCGAAACGGTTTGTCCGTGGAGTTGCGTGGCAGGCTTGAGGTCAGTCGTGTGACCGTCTGACCTCCCGGAGCGCTGACCGTGGATCAGTTGGCCCTGTTGTTCGTGCTGCTGCTCGGGGCCGTGATCAGCGTCCCGGTCGGGGACCGGCTGGGAGTGCCCGCGCCGGTGCTGATGACGCTCCTGGGCATAGTCCTCGCGCTGCTCGAGTTCGTACCGAACGTCGAGATCCCGCCGGACCTCATCCTGCCGCTGCTGCTGCCGCCCCTGCTGTACGCCGCCGTGCGCCGCACGTCATGGCGGCAGTTCGCGGCGAACAAGAGACCGATCTTCCTGCTGGCCGTGGCGCTGGTGTTCGTCACCATGGCCTGTGTGGCCGCCACCGCCGACGCGATCGTGCCGGGGCTGCCGCTGGCCGCGGCGTTCGCGCTCGGTGCGCTGGTCGCGCCGCCGGACCCGGTCGCGGCGACCGCCGTCGCCGGGCAGCTCGGGCTGCCGCGCCGGCTGGTGTCGATCCTGGAGGGCGAGGGGCTGTTCAACGATGTGACGGCCATCGTCCTCTACCACGTGGCGATCGCCGCCGCCGTCAGCGGGACGTTCTCGCCCTGGCAGGCCGGGCTCGATCTGGTGCTGTCGGCCGTGGTGGGGGTGGTCGTGGGCATCGGGCTGGGCTGGGGCGCGAACAAGCTGATGGAACTGCTAGGGGACGCGACCCTGCAGATCGGGCTGACCCTGCTGGTGCCGTACGCCTCGTACGTCATGGCCGAGGAACTGCACGGGTCCGGGGTGCTCGCCGTGCTCACCACCGCGGTGTTCCTCGCGGAGTACGGGTCCGACGCCGACGACGTCATGACACGGCTGGCCGGGCACACGTTCTGGAACATCGTCGACACCCTTGTCACCGGCGTCGCCTTCGGGCTCGTGGGTCTTGAGCTGCACAACGCCATCCGCACCGCGTCGGGCCGGTGGGGCGAACTGCTCGGCTGGGCGGCGGTGGTGGTGGCCGTCGTCGTGTTCGTACGGCTGCTGTGGCTGCTGCCGGCGACGTGGCTGACCAAACGGCTGCACGCGCGGCGGGACTACGACGAGGACATCCCGGTGAGCTGGCGCGAGACGGTGGTCATGTGGTGGTCGGGGATGCGCGGAGTGGCCTCGGTGGCGCTGGTGCTGGCCATTCCGCTGGAGACGGACGCGGGGGCGCCGTTTCCCAACCGGGACGAGCTCATCTTCATCGCGTTCGGGGTGATCGTGGCGACGCTGGTGGTGCAGGGGCTGACGTTGCCGTGGCTGGTGCGGCGGCTGGGCGTGAAGGCCGACACGGACCAGGAGAAGGAACTCGCGAAGGAACTGGCGATCCGGGCGTCCAAGGCGGCGAAGCGGAGGCTGCGCGAGATCGAGGAGGAAGAGGAGCTCCCGGAGGAGTTGTCCGAGCAGATGCTGCGGCGGGCCTTCGACATCGGGGTGCGGATCAGTCCGGAGGTCGCTGAGGACGAGCGGCGGGAGGCTTCCCGGGAGCGCGCGCGGCGGGTGAAGCGGGTGCGGCGGATCCAGCAGGAGATGCTGAGCGCGGCTCGGCACGAGGTGCTGGCGGCGCGGAGCGAGCCGGGGGCCGATCCGGAGGTCGTGGACCGGGTGTTGCGCCATCTCGACGTGCGGTCGATGCGGTGAGTGGTTTCCCGGCGGGGTCTTCGCCGTCGGCGGCTGACGGGTCGTAGGGTCGTCGTATGGCGCGCAATGTTGTGATCAGTGGTGGAGGGACCGGGATCGGGCTCGCGGCGGCGCGGGCCTTCGCCGCGGGCGGGGATCAGGTTCTGTTGCTCGGGCGGCGGGCCGACGTGCTGGAGAAGACCGGGGTGCCGGGGGCGCGGACGTATGCGGCGGATCTCACCGAGCCGGCGGACGTGCGGGGTGTGGCCGCTTTCGTGGAGCGGGAGTTCGGGGCCGTGGACGTCCTCGTGCACAGCGCCGGGGGCAACGGGCTGCTCGAACCGGGCCCCGGGCCTGACGATCCGCTGGAGGCCGTCGCGCACAGCTGGACCGTGAACTTCCGGCTCAACACCCTGACCGCCGTACTGCTCACCGAGGCTCTGAAGCCGCGTCTCGCCGAGCCCGGCGGGCGGGTGCTGTTCCTCGGTTCCATCGCCGCCTACCGGGGATCAGGAAGCGGTGCGTACGCGGCGGCCAAGGCGGGACTGCATCCCTACGCCCATGATCTGGCCCGGCAGCTGGGGCCGCGCGGCATCACGGTGAACGTGGTCGCGCCCGGCTATGTCGAGGACACCGAGTTCTTCGGGGACGCGATGAGCGAGGAGCGGCGGGCGCGGCTCGTCGAGGAGACCTCGACCGGGCGGGCCGGGACCCCCGGTGACGTCGTCGAGACCCTGCACTGGCTGGCCTCCCAGGGTGCCGGGCACATCACCTCCCAGATCATCCAGGTCAACGGCGGGGCCGAACGCGGTCACTGATCGCACGGGAAGGGGCTGCCCACGATACGGGCAGCCCCTTCCTGTCGGCCTTCCCACCGGCGTCGTCGGCTTCGTCAGCGCTCCGGCCTCGCCGAGCCGTGATAGCGGCGCTGCTGGGGCGGGACGCCGTCCTGCGACGGGCGGTGGCCGTTGCCGTTCCAGGACGGCGGCAGGATCGCGTCCGCCGTGTTGACCCGGGGGAGGGCGTACGGGTGCTCGTCGCTCAGCCAGCGGATCATCTCCTCGCGCACCGTGACCCGCACCGTCCAGATGTCGTCCGCGTCCTTGGCCGTCACCAGGGCCCGCACCTGCAAGGTGCTCGGGGTGGTGTCCGTGACGCACAGGTTGTAGGCGCGGCCGTCCCAGGCCGGGCACTCGCGCAGGATGTCGCGGAGCTTCTCGCGCATCTCGTCCACGGGGGCCGTGTGGTCGACGTGCCAGAAGACGGTGCCGGTCATCTGCGGGGTCCCGCGCGACCAGTTCTCGAACGGCTTGGACGTGAAGTACGAGACCGGCATGGTGATCCGGCGCTCGTCCCAGGTGTGGACGGTCAGGAACGTCAGCGTGATCTCCTCGACGGTGCCCCACTCGCCGTCCACCACCACGGTGTCGCCGATGCGCACCATGTCGCCGAAGGCGATCTGGAACCCCGCGAACATGTTGCTCAGCGTGGACTGGGCGGCGACACCGGCGACGATGCCGAGGATGCCGGCCGAGGCCAGCAGCGAGGCGCCCGCCGCCCGGAACGCCGGGAAGGTCAGCAGCATGCTCGCCGCGGCCACCACGCCGACGACCGCGGACACCACCCGCATGATCAGCGTCACCTGGGTGCGCACGCGTCGGACCCTGGCCGGGTCGCGGTGGGCCCGGGCACTGGCGTACCGGCTGTAGGACGTCTCGACGATCGCCCCCGCGATACGGATCACCAGCCAGGCGGCCGATCCGATGAGCAGCAGCGTCAGCGCCTGGCCGAGGCCCTCGCGGCGGTCTTCCAGTAGTTGTGCCTCGTCGTACGACCCTCTCAGGAGGGCCGCGAAGAGCACGAGCTGGTAGGGGATGCGCCCGCGGCGGAGCAGACCCCACAGCTGGGTCTCGTGGTGTCGTTCGTCGGCCTTGCGCAGCAGGTAGTCGGTGGCCCAGCCGATCACCAGCGTGAGCACCACCGAGCCACCGACCACGATCAGCGGTCGCAGCAGGTTCTCCATGCCCCCGAACCTAACCGGCTCGCGGCGGGCATGAACCTGTGACTTCCGTCCGGTCGTGGGTACTGCCGCGAACTCGGGTTGTCACACCCGGCTGGCACCATGGCTTCATGAACATCATGCTGTTTCACTCGACCCAGGGGCTGCGGCCCGCGGTGCTCCAGGCCGCTGACCGGCTGCGCACGGCCGGACACGAGGTGTGGACGCCCGACCTCTTCGAGGGGCGCACCTTCGAGACGGTCGAGGAGGGCATGGAGCAACAGGAGAAGATCGGCAAGGACGAGCTGCTGAAGCGGGCCGTGCTGGCGGCGGCGCCCTACTCCGAGCGCGGGCTGGTGTACGCGGGATTCTCGCTCGGCGCCTCGATCGCCCAGACCCTCGCCCTCGGCGACGACAAGGCGCGCGGGCTGCTGCTCCTGCACGGCACGTCGGACATCGCGCCGGATGCCACGGCCGACGACCTGCCGGTCCAGCTGCATGTGGCGGAGCCGGATCCCTTCGAGACGGACGACTGGCTCAGCGCCTGGTATCTGCAGATGGGCCGGACCGGCGCGGACGTCGAGGTGTACCGGTATGCCGGGGCCGGCCATCTCTACACCGACCCCGACCTGCCGGACTACGACGAGGAGGCCGCCGAGGCCACCTGGCGGGTGGCGCTCGGCTTCCTCGACAGCTTGTAGCCGGCGGTCATCCGGCTAGCGGGGGAAGCACTCCTTGGGCGGGTTCTCCAGGGAGGCGAAGTGCCCGGACCAGATCCAGCCCACCGGGTGCGAGTCGTAGGTCCGGAACCACCTCGCCCCCGAGGGGGTCGTCGTGGTCGAGCACTGGATGCGCTCCTTGGTGCCCGCCTTGTCCACGCGGTACCGCTCCGACGAGGAATCGGGCTTGGCGTAGACGGGGGCGCCGTCCGGGTTCAGCACGGACAGAGTGACGTAGGCCGGTGCCGCGGGGGCGGATTCCTGTGCCTGGGCGGCGGTGGCGGTACCTCCGGCGAGGGCCAGAGCGGCCACGACCACCGCGGACTTCGTCGAGACACCTTGGAAGGTGACCATGTGACTCCTTACAAGTACGCGTCGGTAGCGCTGACGAATCGTCAACCTACGGAGAAAGACGTAGGAGTCGCTCGTACAGTTGATGCCGTGAGGCGTCTTCTTCATAGACGGCCGCTCACACCGGGTCGTAGACCCGCTCCAGCTTCTGTGTGCCGTTGCGGGTGCGGTAGGAGCGGGTCCACTTGGCGGTCGCGTCGCGGTTCGCGCGGTCCGAGAGGACGTAGTAGTCCATCTGCGCCCGCTCGGCCGTGATGTCCAGGACGCCGTAGCCGTGGCGGTCGGTGTCGACCCAGTGGACGTGCCGGTTGGCGGCGCGGATGACGGGTGAGGCGACCGCGGAGACCGTGCCCTCCGGGACCTTGACGATGTCGTCGAGGTTGTCCGAGGTGACCGAGGTGACGACGAACTCCGTGGCGGCGGACGGGGACAGCGGGTACGTGCCGGCGTCCACCGGTACGTCGTTGGCCCAAGCCATGTGGATGTCGCCGGTGAGGAAGACCGTGTTGCGGATCGCGTTGGCGCGCAGATGGGCGAGGATCTCGCGGCGGTCGTCGGTGTAGCCGTCCCACTGGTCGGTGTTGAGGGCCAGGCCCTCCTGCGGCAGACCGAGCAGCTTGGCGAGGGGCTTCAGCAGATCGGCGGAGAGCGAGCCGATGGCGAACGGCGAGATCATCACCGAGTTGCCGACCAGCCGCCAGGTGGTGTCGGACGCCTTCAGTCCCGCCTTGAGCCAGTCGAGCTGGGCCCGGCCGGTGAGCGTGCGGTCCGGGTCGTCGACCTCGCCGTTGCCCACCTTGACCTGCTGCGAGCGGAAGGACCGCAGGTCCAGCAGCGAGAGGTCGACCAGCTTGCCGAAGCGCAGCCGGCGGTAGGTGGTGCCCGCGATCGCCGGGCGCACCGGCATCCACTCGAAGTAGGCCTGCTTGGCCGCGGCCTGGCGGGCGGACCAGGCGCCCTCCGCGCCCTCCGTGTGGTTCTCGGCACCGCCCGACCAGGCGTCGTTGGCGAACTCGTGGTCGTCCCAGATCGCCACGACCGGGGCGGTGGCGTGCAGGGCCTGGAGGTCCGGGTCGGTCTTGTACCGGGCGTGCCGGATCCGGTAGTCGGCGAGCGTGACGATCTCGTGAGCCGGGGCGTGCGGGCGTACGACCGTGCCGCGCGTGCCGTACTCGCCGGTGCCGTACTCGTAGATGTAGTCGCCGAGGTGCAGCCAGGCGTCCAGGTCGCCGCGGGCCGCGAGGTGGCGGTACGAGGAGAAGTAGCCGGCTTCCCAGTTGGCGCAGGAGACCACGCCGAAGCGGAGGTTCGTCACGGCCGCGTCGGCCGCCGGGGCGGTGCGGGTGCGCGCGGCGGGGGAGTCGGTGCCGCCGGAGGAGAAGCGGAACCAGTAGTCGGTGGCGGGTCTGAGACCGCGGATGTCGGCCTTCACCGTGTGGTCGGAGGCGGCCGTCGCGGTGGTGGAGCCCTTGGCGACGATCGTGGTGAACGCCCGGTCCTCGGCGACGACCCAGCTCACCTCGGTGTCCGGGCCCAGCCCGGAGCCGGGTATCGCCTCCGGGACGGGGGTCACACGGGTCCACAGCAGGACGCCGTCGGGCAGGGGGTCACCGGAGGCGACGCCGTGCAGGAAGGCGGGAGCCTGGCCGGCGGCGCGCGCGGGCAGTGAGGCGGCGAGCGGCCCGGCCAGGACAGCGGTCGCCGCCGCGGCCTTGACGACCGTACGGCGGCGGGGGTTGAGGGAGTTGACGCCCTCGGACGTTTTCGACGATCTGTATCGACTGGTCACGGACGATCAGGTTACTGATCGGTACGCACCAGAGCGGGCGAACTCCGGAAGTTCGCCCGCTCTTCACGTGGTGGCCCGTGCCGGACCGGCCGTCACTTCTTGAGGGCCTCGCCGACCACCCTGTTGAAGTCGGCCACGGTCATCAGCGGTGTGCCCTGGCTGTCGGCGGTGAGCTGCTTGCCGTCCATGACGAAGCCCGGGGTGCCCGTCACACCGTCCTTGTTGTCGTCGAAGGTCTTCGACATGGCCATCGCCCAGGCGTCGTAGGTGCCCTTCTCGACCGCGTCCTGGAACTTCTTGTTGTCCTTCAGCTCGGGGACGGTGTCCGCGACCTTGATCAGGTAGCTGTCGTCCTTGAACTTGTCGGTCGTCTCCTCCGGGTGGTACTTCGCCGAGTACAGCGCCGCCTTGTAGTCGAGGAACGCGGCGTCGCTCACGTTCAGCGCGGCACCCAGGGCGCTCAGCGCGTTCTTGGAGCCCTCGCCGTTGTCCTTGTTGTCGATGAAGGTGGCGCCGATGAACTGCATCTTGTACTTGCCGTCGTCGATGTCCTTCTTCACGGTCGGACCGACGGTCTGCTCGAACTGGGCGCAGACGGGGCAGCGCGGGTCCTCGTAGACCTTCAGGGTCTTCTTGGCCGAGTCCTTGCCGATGACGACCGTGGTCCCCTTGGTGCCGGTGGTGTTGGCCGGCGTGACGACCTTGGCGTCCTTCTGGCCCTCCCAGTAGCCGGGCTTGTTGGCCTGGACGACCGCGTAGCTGATGCCGCCGGCTATCGCCAGGACGCCGACGATGGAACAGGCGACGACGATCTGCCGCTTGACCTTCGCGCGCTTGGCCTCGCGCTCGCGCTCGGCGCGCAGCCGCTCGCGGGCCGCCGTCTTCGCCGCCTGGGTGTTCCGCTTGCTCATGGTGATGTTCTCCGTAGGGGGACGCGCACACGTGGGTGTGCGGAATGCGTAAGGGGGAGTGCCTGTGCTCGATAGCTCGAAAGCTCGAAGTGCGGGAGCGCCTCAGACGAAGGCGGGCGAGCACGGCGGTCCACGCCGTCCCAGGGAGTACGTGAGGATCCGGTCGCGGGCGGTGGGCGTGCGGTCGGCGGCGGGCGACGGCAGGCACCGCCCGGCCGGAGCCCGCTCCACGGCGACCGCCAGCAGCAGCGGCCGGACTCCGGTGGAGACCGCCGCCGCCACGGCCCGCAGCAGCTGGGCCAGGGCCCGCTCGCCGCGGCGCAGCCAGACGGCGGCGACCAGGCCCACGCCGATGTGCGCGCCGAGCAGCAGCCATGCGGTGGCCGGATCGGCATGCGCGACAGCGGCCGCGAGCCGGTCGGTGCCGGTGGCCCCGGCCATCCGGGCCAGGGGGGTGCCGACCTCGCCGCCCCCGCACAGCACATCCAGGCCGACCGAACGCAACGGACCGGCGACCGGGCCGCCCGCCCTGCCGTAACAGGCGTGCTGACCTGTGGTGAAAACCGTGTCTGCGGCCAGTTCCAGCGGGATCAGCAGGGCCGCGATCCTCCCGAAGGAGCGCTCGCGGCCGGCCAGGGCGTACGCGATCACGAACACGGCGGCGGCGACCGCGGCCACCGTGCCCATCGGGAGCGGGGCCTGGGACAGCAGCACGTGCGACGCGGTGCTGAGCGTCACGACCACTGCCGTGAACAGCGCCGCGCGTACGGCTCTGAGCTGGATCCCGGATATGTCCATAGCGAAAGGAGAGTCTGTCATGGGAGCCGGTAAGGGACCCCTAAAGGATGCCTGTGGGAGAGCGGACGGCGAAAGCCCCGGCTACAGGCCCGGAATCCGGCCGTTGCGGAACAGGTCCACGAAGGTCTGGTGGTCACCGCGCGCGCGTGCGCCGTAGCTGTGCGCGAAGTCGACCAGCAGCCCCGGGAAGCCGTCCTCGTCGGCCGCGATCGCCGCGTCGATGGCCCGCTCCGTGGAGAACGGCACCAGGGACTCCCCGGACTGGTCGTCCGCCGCCGAGTGCATCGTGGCCGTCGCCCGGCCGAGGTCGGCCACCACCTGGGCGATCTCCTCCGGGTCGTCGATGTCGCCCCAGTCGAGATCCACCGCGTACGGCGAGACCTCGGCGACCAGCTGGCCCGAGCCGTCCAGCTCCGTCCAGCCCAGCCACGGGTCGGCGTGGGCCTGGAGGGCGCGCTGGGAGATGACCGTGCGGTGCCCCTCGTGCTGGAAGTAGTCGCGGATCGCCTGGTCCGTGATGTGCCGGGAGACGGCCGGGGTCTGGGCCTGCTTGATGTAGATCACGACATCGTTCTCCAGGGCGTCGCTGTGGCCCTCCAGGAGGATGTTGTACGACGGCAGCCCCGCCGAGCCGATGCCGATGCCGCGCCGGCCGACGACGTCCTTCACCCGGTAGGAGTCCGGGCGGGCCAGGGAGCTGTCCGGCAGCGTCTCCAGATAGCCGTCGAAGGCGGCGAGGACCTTGTAGCGCGTGGCCGCGTCCAGCTCGACGGAGCCGCCGCCCGGCGCGAAGCGGCGCTCGAAGTCGCGGATCTCCGTCATCGACTCCAGCAGGCCGAACCGGGTCAGCGAGCGGGCGTCACGCAGCGCGTCCAGCAGCGGGCCCTGCGCGGTGTCCAGCGTGAACGGCGGCACCTCGTCGCTCTTCGCACCCGTCGCCAGGGCGTGGATGCGCTCGCGGTAGGACACCGCGTAGATCGTCACCAGCTCGGAGATCTGCTCGTCGCTGAGCGCCTTCGCGTACCCGATCAGCGCGATGGACGCGGCGAAGCGCTTCAGGTCCCAGGTGAAGGGGCCGACGTAGGCCTCGTCGAAGTCGTTGACGTTGAAGATCAGCCGGCCGTTCGCATCCATGTACGTGCCGAAGTTCTCCGCGTGCAGGTCGCCGTGGATCCACACGCGCGAGGTGCGCTCGTCCAGGTACGGGCCGCCCCGCCTCTCCGCCTCCAGGTCGTTGTAGAAGAGGCACGCCGTACCCCGGTAGAAGGCGAAGGCCGAGGCCGCCATCTTCCGGAACTTCACACGGAACGCGGCCGGGTCGGCGGCCAGCAGCTGGCCGAAGGCGGTGTCGAAGACGGCGAGGATCTCCTCACCGCGGTGCTCGTCGTCGAGCTGCGGGAACGACATCGCTGGGTGCCTCCTGGTGCAGATGTTTCAGGGCGGCAGGTCCGCCCTTTGACTAACGCGCGGCGGGGCGCGGGAGTGCCCCGGACCCTCGCATGAAGGTACGCGGGTCAGCCCTCGGAGTGTCAGTGCCGAGGCATAGACTTCGACGCTGTCCCCCAGACTGTGCGCAGCCTGTCGGACCCCATTCGACGTATGTTTTCTCTGGAGGCCGCTGCCGTGTCAAAGCCGCCGTTCACGCACCTGCACGTCCACACCCAGTACTCGCTGCTGGACGGTGCCGCGCGGCTGAAGGACATGTTCAACGCGTGCAACGAGATGGGCATGTCGCACATCGCCATGTCCGACCACGGCAACCTCCACGGGGCGTACGACTTCTTCCACTCCGCGCAGAAGGCCGGGGTCACGCCGATCATCGGCATCGAGGCGTATGTCGCGCCCGAGTCCCGCCGCAACAAGCGCAAGATCCAGTGGGGCCAGCCGCACCAGAAGCGGGACGACGTCTCCGGTTCCGGTGGTTACACCCACAAGACGATGTGGGCGGTGAACAGCACCGGCCTGCACAACCTCTTCCGCCTGTCCTCCGACGCCTACGCGGAGGGCTGGCTCCAGAAGTGGCCCCGGATGGACAAGGAGACCATCTCCCAGTGGTCCGAGGGCATCGTCGCCTCCACCGGCTGCCCCTCCGGAGAGGTCCAGACCCGGCTGCGCCTCGGCCACTTCGACGAGGCCCTCAAGGCCGCCGCCGACTACCAGGACATCTTCGGCAAGGACCGCTACTTCCTGGAGCTGATGGACCACGGCATCGAGATCGAGCGCCGGGTCCGCGACGGCCTGCTGGAGATCGGCAAGAAGCTCGGCATCCCCCCGCTGGTCACCAACGACTCGCACTACACCTACTCGCACGAGGCGTCCGCCCACGACGCCCTGCTGTGCATCCAGACCGGCAAGAACCTCTCCGACCCCGACCGCTTCCGGTTCGACGGCACCGGCTACTACCTGAAGTCCACCGACGAGATGTACGCCATCGACTCCTCGGACGCCTGGCAGGAGGGCTGCGCCAACACCCGGCTGGTCGCCGAGATGGTCGACACCACGGGCATGTTCGAGAAGCGCGACCTGATGCCCAAGTTCGACATCCCGGAGGGGTACACCGAGGTCACCTGGTTCAAGGAGGAAGTACGCCGCGGCATGGACCGCCGCTTCCCCGGCGGCGTCCCCGAGGACCGCCAGAAGCAGGCTGACTACGAGATGGACACCATCATCTCGATGGGCTTCCCGGGCTACTTCCTCGTGGTCGCCGACTTCATCATGTGGGCCAAGAAGCAGGGCATCGCGGTCGGCCCCGGCCGAGGATCCGCGGCCGGCTCGATCGTCGCCTACGCGATGGGTATCACCGACCTCGACCCCATCCCGCACGGCCTGATCTTCGAGCGCTTCCTCAACCCCGAGCGCGTCTCCATGCCCGATGTCGACATCGACTTCGACGAGCGCCGGCGCGTCGAGGTGATCCGGTACGTGACGGAGAAGTACGGCGCCGACAAGGTCGCCATGATCGGCACCTACGGCACCATCAAGGCCAAGAACGCGATCAAGGACTCCGCGCGCGTGCTGGGCTACCCGTACGCGATGGGCGACCGCCTCACCAAGGCCATGCCCGCCGACGTCCTCGGCAAGGGCATCAACCTCGACGGCATCACCAACCCCGAGCACCCCCGTTACTCGGAGGCGGGCGAGATCCGGGGGATGTACGAGAACGAGCCGGACGTGAAGAAGGTCATCGACACCGCCAAGGGCGTCGAGGGCCTGGTCCGCCAGATGGGTGTGCACGCCGCCGGCGTGATCATGTCCAGCGAGACGATCACCGACCACGTCCCCGTCTGGGTCAGGCACACGGACAAGGTCACCATCACCCAGTGGGACTACCCGAGCTGTGAGTCGCTCGGCCTGCTGAAGATGGACTTCCTCGGCCTGCGCAACCTGACGATCATGGACGACGCCGTCAAGATGGTGAAGTCCAACAAGGGGGTCGACATCGATCTCCTGAGCCTCCCGCTCGACGACCCCACGACCTTCGAACTGCTCCAGCGCGGCGACACCCTCGGTGTCTTCCAGTTCGACGGCGGCCCGATGCGCTCCCTGCTCCGGCTGATGAAGCCGGACAACTTCGAAGACATCTCCGCCGTGTCGGCCCTGTACCGCCCGGGCCCGATGGGCATGAACTCCCACACGAACTACGCCCTTCGAAAGAACGGCCAGCAGGAGATCACGCCCATCCACAAGGAGCTCGAAGAGCCCCTCAAGGAGGTCCTGGACGTCACCCACGGCCTGATCGTCTACCAGGAGCAGGTGCAGAAGGCCGCCCAGATCATCGCCGGCTACTCGCTCGGCGAGGCCGACATCCTCCGCCGCGTCATGGGCAAGAAGAAGCCCGAGGAGCTGGCTAAGAACTTCGTCCTCTTCCAGGAGGGCGCCCGCAAGAAGGGCTTCAGCGACGAGGCCATCCAGGCCCTGTGGGACGTACTGGTCCCCTTCGCCGGCTACGCGTTCAACAAGGCGCACTCCGCCGCGTACGGCCTGGTCTCGTACTGGACCGCGTATCTGAAGGCGAACCACCCCGCCGAGTACATGGCCGCCCTGCTCACCTCGGTGAAGGACGACAAGGACAAGTCGGCCGTCTACCTCAACGAGTGCCGCCGCATGGGCATCAAGGTGCTCCCGCCGGACGTCAACGAGTCGATGTCCAACTTCGCGGCCCAGGGCGACGACGTGATCCTCTTCGGCCTCTCCGCCGTCCGCAACGTCGGCACGAACGTCGTCGAGTCGATCATCAGGTGCCGCAAGGCCAAGGGGAAGTACGTCTCCTTCCCGGACTACCTCGACAAGGTGGAGGCGGTGGTCTGCAACAAGCGCACCACCGAATCGCTGATCAAGGCCGGCGCCTTCGACGCCATGGGCCATACCCGCAAGGGCCTGACCGCGCACTACGAGCCGATGATCGACAACGTGGTCGCGGTCAAGCGCAAGGAGGCCGAGGGCCAGTTCGACCTCTTCGGCGGCATGGGCGAGGCCGAGACCAGCGAGCCGGGCTTCGGTCTCGACGTGGAGTTCTCCCCCGACGAGTGGGACAAGACCTATCTGCTCGCCCAGGAGCGGGAGATGCTCGGTCTGTACGTCTCCGACCACCCGCTGTTCGGCCTGGAGCACATCCTGTCCGACAAGGCGGACGCGGGCATCTCCCAGCTGACCGGAGGTGACTATTCCGACGGCTCCGTGGTGACCATCGGCGGCATCATCTCCGGCCTCCAGCGCAAGATGACCAAGCAGGGCAACGCCTGGGCCATCGCCACCGTCGAGGACCTCGCCGGTTCGATCGAGTGCATGTTCTTCCCCGCGACCTACCAGCTCGTGTCGACGCAACTCGTCGAGGACGCCGTGGTGTTCGTCAAGGGACGCCTCGACAAGCGTGAGGACATCCCGCGGCTGGTCGCGATGGAGCTGATGGTGCCGGACCTGTCGAACGCGGGTACCAACGCGCCCGTGATCCTCACCATCCCGGCCACCCGGGTCACCCCGCCGCTGGTCAGCCGTCTCGGCGAGGTGCTCAGCCACCACAAGGGCGACAGCGAGGTCAGGATCAAGCTCCAGGGGCCGACCAAGACCACCGTGCTCCGTCTGGACCGGCACCGGGTGAAGCCGGACCCGGCGCTCTTCGGTGACCTGAAGGTGCTGCTCGGACCGTCCTGCCTGGCGGGCTGAGGCTCTCGATGCGCGTGAGGGGCGTACCCGGTACCGGGTACGCCCCTCACGCATATGCGCAAGTGAGTGGGTCTCAACGACCCGTCACGCAGATGTCAGTTGTGGCCGAAGCTGCGCTTGCGCTTGTGGGTCGCCACATCGCCGGGGGCCGCCTCGACCTCGGGCTGGTGCTCCGTCTGCGCCACGGGACCGCGGTCCGTCCGCGGACCACGCTCGGCGGGACGCTGCTTGCGTTCACGGTTCTTGTTCTTGGCCATGGTGATGCCTCCTGTGGGGGATCTAGGGGCCAGGGCCGGGACCAGATTCACACAGGCCGACAACGATCGCATGTCGGACAATTACCGTGCGTGACAGGGCTGGTCGGAGAGGGAACCCCGGAAACGCCACGCCGAAGATCGAGTTCCGGCCGTTAACCTCCGCGCCGTCGGGCAGACTCGAAGCAAGCCCGAAGCAAACCTCCTGGGAAGAGGGTGAGTCGTGTGGACCGCTGCATCGTCCTGGTGGACGCCGGGTATCTGCTGGGAGCGGCGGCGAGTCTCCTCGCCGGGGAGCCCTCACGATCCCGCATCACCGTCGACCACACGGCCCTCATCCAGGGGCTGCGCGAACGCGCCGAGTCCGATACGCAGCAGCCCCTGCTGCGCATCTACTGGTTCGACGGCGCCCCCGACCGCGTCCCGCAGCCCGAGCACCGCCGGCTGCGCGTGATGCCCCGGGTCACCGTCCGGCTGGGCGCGCTGACCCGCAGCGACGGCCGCTGGGCGCAGAAGGGCGTGGACGCCGCGATGCACGCCGAGCTCACCGAGCTGGCCCGCAACCGCGCCTGCTCCGACGTCGTCCTCGTCACCGGCGACGGCGACCTGCTGCCCGGCATGATGGCCGCCAAGGAGCACGGTGTCGCGGTCCACCTGTGGGCCGTCCAGGCCGCCGACGGCGACTACAACCAGTCCGAGGACCTGGTCGCCGAGGCCGACGAGCGGCGCGTACTGGACCGGACGTGGATCACCAAAGCGGTCCGCGCCAAGGACTACACCGGCGTGTGCGCCCCGCAGCCCGTGCCCCGGCCCGAGATCGCCGCGATCCTCTCCGCGCCGCTGCCCGAGTCCTCCCTCGCCGCCTCGGCCGAGCGGCCCGCCCCGCCGCCCCCGCACCCCGTGGCGGGCCCCGGGCAGAACGGCACCGAGGAGCGGGGCCCCGCCCCAAAGGGCGTCCCCACGCCCAAAGACCTGGCGGCCCTGCGCGCCCCTGGAACCCAGCCCGCCCAGCCCCCCGCCTCCGCCACCCTCCGCTGGTCCTCCGACAAGGGCTGGGTCGACCGGCCCACGGCCGAGCCCCCAGAAGCCGCCTCGATGCCGACGCTCGCCCAGCTGACCACGGCCGAGCAGCGGTGGGCCGACCGCGAGGAGGACATCACCACGGTCGGCGGCGACCCGTACGAGGTGGGGCAGGTCTTCGCGCGGCGCTGGGTGGAGCGCCTCGGCGACCAGGGCCAGCTGCCGAAGCTCTCCGGGATGTACCCGCGCATCCCGCACCGGGTCGACGGGGAGCTGCTGCGCTACGCCGCCCGTTTCGGGCTGCTCGCCCACAAGGACGACCAGATCGACGAGCGGGACCGGTACGCCATCCGGGCCGGTTTCTGGCGGGAGATCGGCGTGCGCACGGGCGTGGAGCACACGCCCGTCGGTGACTGAGTCCTTGCGAGCGGATTTCCCGGAATCGACCGACCCGAGAACCGGCCGGGGTTCCCGACCCCGTAGTCTCGTCCCTTGTGAGTAAGCGCGCGGCACAGGCATTTCGGCACGATGGTGACGTCGTGTGCGCGGTCCGCGGGCTGACCAAGACCTATCCGGCCGTCCGGGGCCGGCGCGGCGCGCCCGGAACACCCGAGGTCCGGGCCACGGACGACGTACGACTGGACATCCGGCGCGGCGAGATCTTCGGCCTGCTCGGGCCGAACGGCGCCGGCAAGTCCACCCTCGTTCGGCAGCTCACCGGGCTGATGCGGCCCGACCGCGGCAGCGTGGAGATCCTCGGCCACGACATCGTCCGCCACCCGGAACGGGCCGCGCGCATCCTCGCCTACCTCGGCCAGGAGTCGACCGCCCTCGACGAGCTCACCGTGTCACTCGCCGCCGAGACCACCGGGCGGCTGCGCGGCCTGGACGTACGGGCCGCGCGGGCCGAGCGGGACGACGTACTGGACGAGCTGGGCCTCGCGCCGCTCGCCGGGCGGCCGCTGAAGAAGCTCTCCGGGGGCCAGCGGCGCCTGGCGTGCTTCGCCGCGGCCTTGGTGGGGGAGCGGTCGCTGCTCGTGCTCGACGAGCCGACCTCCGGCATGGACCCGGTGGCGCGGCGGGCCGTGTGGTCCGCCGTCGACCGGCGACGCGCCGAGCGCGGGACGACCGTGCTGCTCGTCACCCACAACGTCATCGAGGCCGAGACCGTACTGGACCGGGTGGCCGTCCTCGACCGGGGGAAGGTGATCGCCTGCGACACCCCGGCCGGGCTCAAGGAACAGGTCGCCGGTGAGGTGCGGGTGGAGCTGGTGTGGCGGGACGCGGCACCGCTGCACGTCCCCGAGGTGGCCGCGCTGCGGGACCGCGTCGTGGAGTCGGGCCGCCGCTGGACGCTCCGGCTCGGGCCCGAGGAGGCCCGGGCGGTCGTCGCCACCGTCACCGGTGGGGCCGCCTTCGCCGCCCTGGACGACTTCACGCTGGCCACGCCGAGCCTGGAGGACGTGTATCTCGCCCTGGGCGGTGCCGTGCAGCAGGGGCTGGTGAAGGCGTGAGGAGCACCGGGGCCCTGAGCGCGGAGGGCTTGAGCACGCAGGCCGCCGCATACGTACCGAACAGGGCGACTGCCGCAGTGGACCCGAGCGAAGGGGAGCAGCGCGACGTGAGTGTCGTACCCGCCGATGTCCTGCCGGGCAGTGCCCTGGCCGCGGAGGAGCCCGCCGCGAGCGCGGCCGAGCTCGGGCCCAGGGCGCGGCTGTGGCCCTCGCTGGCGGCCGTGTACCGGGCACAGCTGTCCCGGGCGCGGGTCGCGCGGATCCCGCTGCTGTTCGTGGCGACCTTCCAGTCGATCGGGATCATGATCCTGATGCGCGGCGTCGTGGACGACGGGGCCGAGGCGCAGGCGGTCGTCGCCGGGTCTTCGGTCCTGGTCGTCGCCTTCGTCGCGCTGAACCTGCTCGCGCAGTACTTCGGGCAGCTGCGGGCCAGTGGCGGACTCGACCACTACGCGACCCTGCCGGTGCCGCCGGCGGCGGTGGTGCTGGGCGCGGCGGGCGCGTACGCCTCGTTCACCGTGCCGGGAACCATCGTGACGGCGGTGTTCGGCTGTGCCCTGTTCGGGCTGCCGCTGGCCCATCTGTGGGTCCTCATGGCAGTGATCCCGCTCGCGGGCGCCGCGCTCGCCGGGCTGGGGGCGGCGCTGGGGCTGCTGGCGCCCCGGCCGGAACTGGCCACGCTGCTCGGTCAGCTGGGCATGTCGGCGGCGCTGCTGCTGGGCGTGCTGCCGGCGGACCGGATGCCGGAGGTCGTGCGCTTCGCACGGGACCTGCTGCCGTCGACCTACGGGGTCGAGGCCTTCGCGCGGACGTTCGGTCCGCATCCCGACTGGGCCTTCGTGCTCGGTGACCTCGCCGTGTGCGGGGTGGTGGGCGTCGTCTCGCTGGCCGTGGCGACCTGGGCGTACCGCCGGGCGGCCGTCCGTTGAGCGCGGAGCGGTCGTCCGGTGACGCGGCGCACAAGCGGGACTGGCACGATGGCAGGGTGACCGCACCACTGACTCCGCCACCACCACCGCATGAACGTTCCGCGCAGGACGCGTGGCAGCCGCCGGCCGCCGCACCCGGGGCGAACGGGCCCCAGGCTCCCGGGTCCCAGCACGCCGAGTACGCCGAAGGCGCCGGGCACGGCTGGTACGGACAGGACGGCCCCGGAATGAAGACCGAAGTGCGGGAAGCCGCCGTGATCTCGCTCGCCGTGGCGCTGGGCGGGGTGCTGCTCGGAGTGCTCTGGTGGTGGCTCGCGCCGCACGTGCCGCTGGTCGGTGACGTGGCCGAGGGCAACTGGGTCGTCTACCTCAAGGACACCGAGGGCGAGCAGGCCGTCGGGGTCGACGGCACGTTCACGCTGCTCGCGCTGGGCTTCGGGGTCGTCAGCGCGCTGGTCGTGTTCCTGCTGCGGCGGCGCGGGGGTGTGCCGCTGGTGGTGGGACTGGCCGTCGGAGGGCTGCTCGGGTCGTTGCTGGCGTGGCGGCTCGGGGTGTGGCTCGGGCCCGCGGAGGATGTCATCGCGCGGGCGCGGGATGTGGGGCGGGGGGTGACGTTCTCCGCGCCGTTGAAGCTGGGGGCGAAGGGGGCGTTGCTGGCCTGGCCGCTTGCCGCGCTGGTGTTGCATCTGGGGCTTACGGCGTTGTTCGGGCCTCGGGATCCTGAGCCGGAGTTCGAGCACGGGCCTTATGAGGCACCGCCTGCCGCGTAGGTGCTCGGCGTCTTGGCTGGGGCGGGGGGTTTCGCAGCCCGGCGTGGCGGGGTGCCGCTGCGCCCACCCGTGCCGCCCCCAGCGGCACGCATGCCCGCAGCTAAGCGGACTAAGGCCGACCGATGGGGGCCAGGACCGCTTCTGTCAGCTTCTGGAGGGACTCCGGTGACAGCTCCACCTCCAGCCCCCTCCTGCCCGCCGAGACGCAGATCGTCGGGTGGGTCGAGGCCGACTCGTCGAGGACCGTCGGGAGTTTCTTGCGCTGGCCCAAGGGTGAGATGCCGCCCCTGACATAGCCCGTGGTGCGTTCCGCCAGGGTCGGGTCGGCCATCGTGGCGCGTTTGCCGCCGACCGCTGCCGCCAGCGCCTTGAGGTCCAGTTGGCCCGCCACCGGGACCACGGCCACTGTCAGCGCGCCGTCGACGTCCGCCACCAGCGTCTTGAACACCCGGTCCGGTGAGACGCCCATCGCCTCGGCCGCCTCCTCGCCGTAGGAGGGGTGGGCGGGGTCGTGGTCGTAGGAGTGGACCGTGAACTCCACGCCCGCCGCCGTGAGGGCGACCGTCGCGGGCGTGCCCCCCGGCTGCTGTTGCTTCTTCGACTTCTTCGCCATGCCGGTCCGCTTCAGTTGAGGCTCATCGGGCCGCGCGTCAGTTCCGACGCCGGCAACGACGGCAGATTACGGATGATGGCCGTCTCCGAGCGAAGGAGTTTCAGCTCGTCGCGCAGGCGGGACGCCGTGTCGGGGGCCTGCAGCAGGCGCTGCTTGGACGGGGTGTCCAGCATCATCGCCGCCGCCACCAGATACGACACCACGCCCGGTTCGTCGGGCAGCTCGGCGCCGGTCGCCAGGGAGCGTTCCCGCGCGCCGGCCAGCCGCTTCTGGTACTGGCGGAAGGACCGCAGCACCCCCTCGGCCAGCGGCGCGGCCTCGTCGCCGGGCTCCTCGGGCAGCGTCTCCAGCTCGGCCGTCAGAAAGGGGCCGGACGCGTCGACGGACAGCAGCCGCACCCGGGAGGTGCCGGTCGCCAGCACCTCGAAGGAGCCGTCGGTCCGCTCCCGGATCGTCGCCGCGTCCGCCACACAGCCCACCTTGTGGAACGCCTTGACCGGGTCCGCGCCAAAACCGGCCAGCGGGCCCCGGTCGGGCAGGGCTGTCGGGTCGGGCATGCCGGGCGCGCTCGGGGCCACCTCGTGGCCGTCGCGGATCGCCACGACGGCGAACCGGCGCGGCTCGTCCTCCGGGGTCTTCAGCAGCTCGCGCATCATGGCGCGATACCGCTCCTCGAAGACGTTGAGCGGGAGCACGAGCCCCGGGAACAGCACCGAGTTCAGGGGGAAGAGGGGGAGCCGGACGGTGGTCACGACGCAAAAGCCTAATGGTCGCCGGGGCGGACTCGTCCGCCCCGTTCACTCCGTGGATGCCAGGGCGGCTGACCTGCCGTCGCGGCCCGGACCTCGTCACGTACCCGCAGGAAGTGTCCGAGCGGGTCGTCGGACACCTGGTCCCAGGGGAACGAGGTGGCGTACGGGCCGTTCAGCCGCAGCTGCTGGGCGGCGTCCTGCCAGCGCTCCAGGCACACCAGGACGAAGATCAGCAGGTTCCGCATCCGGGCGGGCCAGGGGTCGGCCGCCGGCAGCAGCGGGGACAGCGCGATCGCCCGGTCGGCGGCCGCGTCCAGTCGCTCGCGCGGCACCTCGGGTCCGCAGCCGTCGGTCAGATAGCCGAAGGCCGCCCGCAGCGGGAGCGCCTGGGCGAGCGCGTCGGCGGGCGCGTCCTGTGCGGCCCGGTCGGCGAAGTCGAAGCACTCCTGGTGCGAACCGTGCCAGTAGGCGGCCAGATAGCGCAGGGCCGCCACATGGGAGCCGTAGTGGTGCGGGGAGCGGCGTACGGCCGCCGCCCACAGCTCCTCGAAGTACTTGTGCCCGGCCTGCGCGCCCCGCGCGTGGTCGAGCGCGAGCCGCCAGGGCACCGGGTCCCGCTGGTCGCCCCGGGCCGCGGCCGTGAGCAGCGGGCTCACCTCGCGCAGCAGCTCGGTGCGGGCCGGCGAGAGCCAGGCGCGGTCCACCGCCAGCTGGGCCCCGACCAGCAGCGCGTCGGGGTCGTGCGGGGCGGTGGCGAGCCAGGCGTCCAGCCATTCGGGGCGCGAGTGGGCGAAGGCGGCCAGCCGGGTCACGTACCGGTCGCGTCGCTCCCACTCGGCCGCCGCGCGGGTGGCGTGGAGCAGCCCGGCGGCCGGTCCGTGATCGCCGCGGGCGGCGGCGACGAGCGCCGGACTCAGCCGTGCGTCGGGCGCGTCGAGCAGCACCTCGTCGTCGGCGTACGGCCCGCCGACGAGGTGGGGGGCGGTCCTTGTCATCCGGCTCGCGCGGATGAACGGGAGCTGCAGAGCCATGGTGTCGACCATTGAAAGACCGCTGGTCACAGCGGCGCCAGATCGTTCGGGGAACTCGCCGAAAGTTGTACGCCCGATGGTCAAGAGAAGGTAAAGGTGTGACAGTTCAACAACTGTGGTCACACCGGCAACATCAATTGCGCCGCAGCAGTCGTGTGGCCCCCGCCGCCACCGTCGTCGCCAGGATCCAGCCCAGCAGGATCATCGCGGTCGCCAGCCACTGCCAGCCGCCGCGCAGCTGCCAGAAGCCCACCTGGCCCAGGTCGATGACCGGCAGCAGCAGATCGAGCGTGAAGAGCGTGGGGCTCCACTCCGGATGCTCGCCCCGCTTCAGCGGCGGATGGCCGGCCTGCGCGAAGGCGAACGAGCCCGCCGCCCACAGCACCGCCATCCACACCGCCGCCCGGCCCGGCCGGTACCCGTAGGCGACCGTCCAGTCCTGCACATAGCCCCACAGTTTGGCGGCCGGCGGCAGGCTCTCGCGGTGCCGGCGCTGCTTGGCGAGCAGCACCTCGCGGGCGTCCTCGTCCTCCCCGCCGGCCCGCAACACGGACGCGAGACGCTCGTACGGCTCCGGGTTGTACTCGGCGGTCGCCGCCGCCACCCAGTCCAGCCGCTCGGCCAGCGGGAACGGGCCGCGCGGCACGAGGTTCTCGTAGGCGAAGCCGCCCATGTGCAGCCGCCCCGGGCCGGGCCAGGCGTCCGCCCGGTCCATCAGGTTGATGATCTTCGCCCCCGACAGCACCACGCGCCCGCGCGCCGGATGCTCCCCGAGGAACCGCAGCTCGGGCGTCTGCACCCGGCGCAGCGACAGCTCCTGGTCCTCGGTGAGGGCGAACCGGGCCCGCTCGAAGTCGACGGCGTCGCCGAACCGCCCGTCGTCGAGCCGTATCCCGCCCTCGCACTCGAACCGCTGGATCCGTGTGCCGCGCGCCGGGGTCATCCCGCTCATCGCCTGGGCGCCGACCCCCGCCGGGGTCAGATACAGGCTGCGCTCGACCGTCAGCTGCGGGGCGTTCAGCGCGAGCCGCGCGTAGGGGTTGGTCAGCCGCGCGCCGCGCAGGCTCAGCGAGACGCCGACGGTGGCGGCGCGCAGGCTCAGCTCGCCGTGCGACTCCAGCAGCTCGGCCTGTAAGTCCTGGCCGACGGTCAGGCCGTCCGCGGCGATCGACCGTCCGCTGCGGTCCCGGTGCGCGATCGCCTGGTTGAGCATCAGGTCCGTGCCGATCTGCGCGTCCGTGATCCGGATGCCGCGGTGGAAGCGGCAGCGCGGCAGATGCAGATCGCCCTCGGTGTGCACCCGGGCCGCCTCGAGGCGCGGCACCGAGCAGTCCACCATCCGCAGGGTGGTGAAGCGGGCCTCCGGCAGCAGCACGTCCTGCTCGAACCGGCACTGGCGCATCTCGACGTACGGCACCACCGTGCCCCCCGCGAGATCCAGCGAGCCGCTGATCCGGATGCCGGCCAGCTTCAGCGCCGACACCCGGCCGGCCAGGGCGGGCGGGCCGTCGAGAAGCAGCCAGCAGACGACCCGGGCCCGCACGGTCCGCTCCTCGCCCCAGGGCCGGCCGCCGTGCGGATCGTCCACCAGCGGGTCACCGCTGCTCAGGTCGTACACGCTGCCGTCTCGGAAGGCCTGCCACATACCGGCCTCGACCGCGGTCAGGTCTTCGGGCACATCCCCGGCGCGCACGCCGGCCCCCTGGGTCACGTCGTTCCCTTCCTCCCCGGGTACTCGCGGGTTGGTCTCTTCGTACAACTGTTCATGCCCGCTGGGTGACCCACCGAACGCGAAACGTGAAGGGGATCTTCCGGCTTCCCCCCGCGTTCTGTATCAGCCATTGATACGCGCGGACGACGCGTCACCCAGGTCTGAGAGAATTGAGCACGTGATCTCCCGAATCGATCTGCGCGGCGACGCCCTCCCCGAGGGCACCGCTCTGCGTGACCTGCTGCCCCGAGCCGACTTCGACGTAGCGGCCGCCCTGGAGAAGGTGCGTCCGATCTGCGAGGACGTGCATCATCGGGGCGACGCGGCGCTGATCGACTTCGCCGAGCGGTTCGACGGGGTCAGGCTCGACCAGGTACGGGTACCGGCCGCCGCGCTCACCCGCGCGCTGGAGGAGCTCGACCCGGCCGTGCGCGCGGCCCTGGAGGAGTCCATCCGCCGCGCCCGGATCGTCCACCGCGCGCAGCGCCGCGACACGCACACCACCCAGGTGGTGCCCGGCGGTGCCGTGACCGAGAAGTGGGTCCCGGTCGAGCGGGTCGGGCTGTACGCGCCCGGCGGCCGTTCCGTGTACCCCTCCTCCGTGATCATGAACGTGGTGCCCGCGCAGGAGGCCGGCGTCGAGTCGATCGCGCTCGCCTCTCCCGCCCAGTCCGAGTTCGGCGGCCTGCCGCACCCGACGATCCTCGCCGCCTGCGCGCTGCTCGGCGTCGACGAGGTGTACGCGGCGGGCGGTGCCACGGCCGTCGCGATGTTCGCCTACGGCACCGAGTCCTGCGCGCCCGCGAACATGGTCACCGGCCCCGGCAACATCTGGGTCGCCGCCGCCAAGCGCTACTTCACCGGCAAGATCGGCATCGACGCCGAGGCCGGCCCGACCGAGATCGCGGTCCTCGCCGACGACACGGCCGACCCGGTGCACGTCGCCTCCGACCTGATCAGCCAGGCCGAGCACGACCCGCTGGCCGCCGCCGTGCTCGTCACCGACTCCGTCGAGCTCGCGGACGCCGTGGAGAAGGAGCTGGAGCCGCAGATCGCGGCCACCCGGCACGTCGACGACCGGATCGTCCCGGCCCTGTCCGGCAAGCAGTCCGCGATCGTGCTGGTCGACGGCGTCGACGAGGGCCTCAGGGTCGTCGACGCGTACGGCGCCGAGCACCTGGAGATCCAGACGGCCGACGCCGCGGCGGTAGCCGACCGGGTCCGCAACGCCGGCGCGATCTTCATCGGCCCCTGGGCCCCCGTCTCCCTCGGGGACTACGCGGCCGGCTCCAACCACGTCCTGCCCACCGGCGGCTGCGCCTGCCACTCCTCGGGCCTGTCCGTCCAGTCCTTCCTGCGCGGCATCCACATCGTCGACTACACACGGGACGCGCTGGCCGAGGTCGCGCACCATGTGGTGACGCTGGCGGAGGCGGAGGACCTGCCGGCACACGGCGCGGCGATCAAGGCGAGGTTCGGGTGGAAGGTTCCAGAAGGCAAGTGACAGGCATCGACGATCTCCCCGTACGGGACGAGCTGCGCGGCAAGTCCCCCTACGGCGCGCCCCAGCTGGACGTCCCCGTACGGCTGAACACCAACGAGAACCCCTACCCGCTGCCCGAGCCGCTGGTCGAGCGCATCGCCGAGCGGGTCCGTGAGGCGGCCCGGAACCTCAACCGCTACCCGGACCGGGACGCGGTCGAGCTGCGCACCAAGCTCGCCCAGTACCTGACGGACACCTCCGGCCACGAGGTCGGCCTGGCCAACGTCTGGGCCGCCAACGGCTCCAACGAGGTCATCCAGCAGCTGCTGCAGACCTTCGGCGGGCCGGGCCGTACGGCGATCGGCTTCGAGCCGTCGTACTCGATGCACGGGCTCATCTCGCGCGGCACGGGCACGGGCTGGATCTCCGGGCCCCGGGGCGAGGACTTCACGATCGACCTGGCGGCGGCCGAGAAGGCGATCGCAGAGAACCGGCCCGACGTCGTCTTCGTCACCACCCCCAACAACCCGACCGGCAACGCCGTCCCGCCCGAGACCGTCCTCGCGCTGTACGAGGCCGCGCAGGCGGCCAAGCCGTCGATGGTCGTGGTTGACGAGGCGTACATCGAGTTCAGCCACGGCGACTCGCTGCTGCCGCTGCTCGACGGGCGCCCGAACCTGGTCATCTCCCGCACGATGTCGAAGGCGTTCGGCGCGGCGGGCCTGCGCCTCGGCTACCTCGCCGCGCACCCGGCCGTGGTGGACGCCGTCCAGCTCGTCCGGCTGCCCTACCACCTGTCGGCCGTGACCCAGGCGACCGCCCTGGCCGCCCTGGAGCACACCGGAACGCTGCTGGGCTACGTCGAGCAGCTCAAGGCCGAGCGGGACCGGCTGGTGCGCGAACTGCGCGCGACCGGCTACGACGTCGTCGAGTCCGATGCCAACTTCGTGCAGTTCGGCAGGTTCGAGGACGCGCACACGGCCTGGCAGAAGATCCTCGACCAGGGCGTTCTGGTCCGGGACAACGGCATCCCCGGGTGGCTGCGGGTGTCGGCCGGAACCCCCGAAGAGAACGACGCGTTCCTCGACGCGGTTCGCGCACTGAAGAAGGAGCAGAGTCAATGAGCCGCACCGGACGCGTGGAGCGGACGACCAAGGAGACCACGGTCCTCGTCGAGATAGACCTCGACGGCACCGGCAAGACGGAGATCTCCACCGGCGTCGGCTTCTACGACCACATGCTCGACCAGCTCGGCCGGCACGGTCTGTTCGACCTGACCGTGAAGACCGAGGGCGATCTGCACATCGACTCGCACCACACCATCGAGGACACCGCCCTCGCGCTCGGCGCCGCCTTCAAGCAGGCCCTCGGCGACAAGGTGGGGATCTACCGCTTCGGCAATTGCACGGTCCCGCTGGACGAGTCCCTCGCGCAGGTCACCGTCGACCTGTCCGGCCGCCCCTACCTCGTGCACACCGAGCCCGAGAAGATGGCGCCGATGATCGGCGAGTACGACACCACGATGACGCGGCACATCCTGGAGTCCTTCGTGGCCCAGGCCCAGATCGCGCTGCACGTGCACGTGCCCTACGGGCGTAACGCGCACCACATCGTGGAGTGCCAGTTCAAGGCGCTGGCCCGGGCTCTGCGCTACGCGTCCGAGCGTGACCCGCGCGCGGCCGGCATCCTCCCCTCCACGAAGGGCGCCCTGTGAACGGCATCTCGACCTTGCTGATCGTCGTCGGCCTGTTCCTCGCCGGCGGGATCTACTCCTTCGTCAAGCAGAAGATGCCCAAGGGCCTGATCGTGCTGCTGTCGATCGGTGCCGCGATGTGCCTCGTGGCCGGCGTGGTGAGGCTGGAGGTGTGGAATTGAGCACCCCTCAGAAAAGCGTGGTGGTCTTCGACTACGGCTTCGGCAACGTCCGCTCCGCCGAGCGGGCCCTCGCGCGCGCGGGAGCCGACGTCGAGATCACGCGTGACTACGACAAGGCCATGAACGCCGACGGGCTGCTCGTCCCGGGCGTCGGAGCCTTCGCCTCCTGCATGAAGGGGCTGCGCGAGGCGCGCGGCGACTGGATCGTCGACCGCAGGCTCTCCGGCGGCCGTCCGGTCATGGGCATCTGCGTCGGCATGCAGATCCTCTTCGCGCGCGGCATCGAGCACGGCGTGGAGACCGACGGCCTCGACGAGTGGCCCGGCTCGGTCGAGCCGCTCCAGGCCGACGTCGTACCCCACATGGGCTGGAACACCGTGGAGGTCGCGGCCGGCTCGCAGCTGTTCGCCGGCCTGGAGGCGGACGCCCGCTTCTACTTCGTGCACTCCTACGCCGTCCACGACTGGTCGCTGGAGACCCACAACCCGACCCTCGCGCCCCCCAAGGTGACCTGGTCGACCCACGGCAAGCCGTTCGTCGCGGCCGTCGAGAACGGCGCCCTGTGGGCCACGCAGTTCCACCCCGAGAAGTCCGGCGACGCCGGAGCGCAGCTGCTGAACAACTGGATCGGAACCCTCTGAGATGGCTTCGAAGCTCGAACTCCTCCCCGCCGTAGACGTCCGTGACGGCCAGGCGGTCCGCCTGGTGCACGGCGAGTCCGGCTCGGAGACCTCCTACGGCTCGCCCCTGGAGGCCGCCCTCGCCTGGCAGCGGTCCGGCGCCGAGTGGCTGCACCTGGTCGACCTGGACGCCGCGTTCGGCACCGGGAACAACCGCGAGCTGATCGCCGAGGTCGCGCAGGCCATGGACATCAAGGTGGAGCTGTCCGGCGGCATCCGCGACGACGACACCCTCGCCGCCGCCCTGGCCACCGGCTGCAAGCGGGTGAACCTCGGCACGGCCGCACTGGAGACCCCCGAGTGGGTCGCCAAGGTCATCGCCGAGCACGGCGACCAGATCGCCGTCGGCCTCGACGTACGCGGCACGACCCTGCGCGGCCGGGGCTGGACCCGCGACGGCGGCGACCTCTACGAGACGCTGGCGCGCCTCGACCAGGAGGGCTGCGCCCGGTACGTCGTCACGGACATCGCCAAGGACGGCACGCTCCAGGGCCCGAACCTGGAGCTGCTGCGCAACGTGTGCGCCGCCACCGACCGCCCTGTCGTGGCCTCCGGCGGCGTGTCCTCGCTGGACGACCTGCGGGCCATCGCCGAGCTCGTCCCCCTCGGTGTCGAGGGCGCGATCGTAGGGAAGGCGCTGTACGCGAAGGCGTTCACCCTGGAAGAGGCCTTGGAGGCTGTGTCGTCATGACCACCCGGCGCGTGCAGAGCGGAAGTCCCTGGGAAGAGTCCTTCGGTTTTGCACGCGCCGTCGAGGCGGGCGACCGGGTGCTCGTCGCGGGCACGACCGCCTTCAAGGGCGATGTGCTCTACGGCGAGGGCGACCCGTACGAGCAGGCCAAGGTGGCCTTCACCACCGCCCTGGAGGCGATCGCCGAGTTCGGACTCACGGCCGATTCCGTGATCCGCACCCGGGTGTATCTGGCCCACGCACGGGACGTCGACGCCGTGGGCCGGGCCCACAAGGAACTGTTCGACGCCGTACGGCCGGTCACGACCCTGCTGGTCGTGGAGGGCTTCATCGACTCCCGGGTGCTGGTGTCGGTCGAAGTGGAAGCATTCAGAGGGAACCAGAGGAGCACGAACCCATGACCCTGGCGGTCCGAGTCATCCCCTGCCTGGACGTGGACAACGGCCGGGTCGTCAAGGGCGTCAACTTCCAGAACCTGCGCGACGCGGGCGACCCCGTCGAGATGGCCAAGGTGTACGACGCCGAGGGCGCCGACGAGCTGACGTTCCTGGACATCACCGCCTCGTCGGGCAACCGCGAGACGACGTACGACGTGGTGCGCCGCACCGCCGAGCAGGTCTTCATCCCGCTGACGGTCGGCGGCGGCGTCCGCACGGCCGAGGACGTGGACAAGCTGCTGCGGGCGGGCGCGGACAAGGTCGGCGTCAACACGGCGGCGATCGCCCGCCCCGAGCTGATCCGCGAGATCGCCGAGCGCTTCGGCCGTCAGGTGCTGGTCCTCTCGGTGGACGCCCGCCGCACCGAGTCGGGCTCCTTCGAGGTGACCACCCACGGCGGCCGCAAGGGCACCGGCATCGACGCCGTCGAGTGGGCGCACCGGGCCGCCGAGCTGGGCGCGGGCGAGATCCTGCTCAACTCGATGGACGCGGACGGCACGAAGGACGGCTACGACCTGGAGATGATCCGGGACGTACGCAAGCACGTGACCGTCCCCGTCATCGCCTCGGGCGGCGCCGGCAAGCTGACCGACTTCGCGCCGGCCGTCGAGGCCGGCGCGGACGCGGTACTGGCCGCGTCGGTCTTCCACTTCGGGGACCTGCGCATCGGCGAGGTCAAGGAGACGCTGCGGGAGGCGGGCCACCCGGTGCGGTGACGCCCCTCGCTGGGAACTCCCTGACCCCTTCGCTGGGACTCCCAGCCCTCTTCGCTGGGAGTCCCTGCCTCAGATGCCCAGCTGCTTCGTCTCGTGCAGCTTCGCGATCGCGTTCTCGTCGCCGTCCAGGTCGACCTTGGCCGCGCTCTGCCGGCCGTAGGAGAACAGGACCAGCTCGGAGGGCTCGCCGGTCACCGTGACGACCGGGGTGCCGCGCTGGGCGACTGCCGTCTGGCCGTCGGGGCGGCGCAGGACCAGGCCCGTCGGGACGCCGCGGCCCATCAGCCGGGCGGTGCGCTCCAGACGGGACCACAGGGCGTCCTGGAAGACCGCGTCGAGCTCGCGCGCGGACCAGTCGGGCTGGGCCCGGCGGACGTCCTCCGTGTGGACGTAGAACTCGATGAGGTTGGACGCCTCGTCGACCGGCTTGAGGGAGAAGGGCGAGAAGCGCGGCGGGCCCGTACGGATCAGCTGGATCAGCTCCTCGTACGGCTTGCCGGTGTACTCGCCCATCACCCGGTCCAGGCGGGACGCGAGCTGCTTGATCAGTATCCCGCCGGCGGCGTCGGGGCGGCGCTCGCGCACCACCACGTGCGCGGCGAGGTCCCGGGTCGTCCAGCCCTCGCACAGGGTGGGCGCGTCCGGGCCCGCGGTCTCCAACAGATCGGCGAGGAGAAGTCGTTCACGCTTGGCATGGGTCGACATGCGGCAAGCCTACGACCGTGCACCGGGTCCGGACAGTGGACACTCCACCGGCCCTGTCAGTGGCGCCCGGCACAATGGACCACATGACCAGCATGCCCAGCCGCCTCGACCCGGAGATCGCCGCGCGCCTCAAGCGCAGCGCCGACGGCCTCCTGCCCGCCATCGCCCAGCAGTACGACACCGGAGAGGTGCTGATGCTCGGCTGGATGGACGACGAGGCCCTGCATCGCACCCTGACCACCGGCCGCTGCACGTACTGGTCCCGCAGCCGCCAGGAGTACTGGGTCAAGGGCGACACCTCCGGGCACTTCCAGTGGGTCAGGTCCGTCGCCCTGGACTGCGACGCCGACACCGTGCTCGTCAAGGTCGACCAGGTCGGCGCCGCCTGCCACACCGGAGCCCGCACCTGCTTCGACGAGGACGTGCTGCTCAAGGACGGCGGTTCGGACCCCGCCGCCGCGGATCAGTAAGGTCAGCCGCCATGGACCTCGAGACGTTCCGCAAGCTCGCCACCGACCGGCGGGTCATCCCGGTCACCCGCAAGCTCCTCGCCGACGGCGACACCCCGGTCGCGCTCTACCGCAAGCTCGCCGCCGAGCGCCCCGGCACCTTCCTGCTGGAGTCCGCCGAGAACGGCCGCTCCTGGTCCCGGTACTCGTTCGTCGGAGTCCGCAGCGCCGCCACCCTGACCACACGCGACGGACAGGCGCACTGGCTCGGCACCCCGCCCGTCGGCGTCCCCACCGACGGCGACCCGCTCGCCGCCCTGCGCGCCACCATCGAGGCCCTGCACACCCCGCACCAGGAGGGCATGCCGCCCTTCACCGGCGGCATGGTCGGCTACCTCGGCTACGACATCGTCCGCCGACTGGAGAAGATCGGCCCCGGCGAGCGGGACGATCTGAAGCTGCCCGAGCTGACCATGCTCCTCACCAGCGACCTCGCCGTCATGGACCACTGGGAGGGCTCGGTCCTGCTGATCGCCAACGCGATCAACCACAACGACCTCGACACCGGCGTCGACGAGGCGTACGCGGACGCGATCGCCCGTCTGGACGCCATGGAGGCGGACCTCTCGCGCGCGGTGGCCCAGCCCCCCGCCGTCCTGCCGCCCTCCGAGCTCCCCGAGTACTCCGCGCTCTGGGGCGGCCCCGACTTCCAGGAGGCCGTCGAGGACATCAAGGAGCGCATCCGGGCCGGCGAGGCCTTCCAGGTGGTGCCCTCCCAGCGCTTCGAGACACCGTGCACGGCGAGCGCGCTGGACGTCTACCGGGTCCTCAGGGCGACCAACCCGTCGCCGTACATGTACCTGTTCCGCTTCGACGGGTTCGACGTCGCCGGCTCGTCCCCCGAGGCCCTGGTCAAGGTCGAGGACGGACGGGCCATGGTCCACCCCATCGCGGGCACCCGCTGGCGCGGCGCCACCCCGCAGGAGGACCAGGCCCTCGCCGACGAACTCCTCGCCGACCCCAAGGAGCGCGCCGAGCACCTCATGCTCGTCGACCTGGGGCGCAACGACCTGGGGCGGGTCTGCGAGCCCGGCTCGGTCGAGGTCGTCGACTTCATGTCCATCGAGAAGTACTCGCACGTCATGCACATCGTCTCGACGGTGACGGGCCGCGTCGCCCCGGGCCGCACGGCCTTCGACGTCCTCACCGCCTGCTTCCCGGCCGGCACCCTCTCCGGCGCCCCGAAGCCCCGCGCCATGCAGATCATCGACGAACTCGAACCGTCCCGGCGCGGGCTGTACGGCGGCTGCGTCGGCTATCTCGACTTCGCGGGCGACTCCGACACCGCCATCGCCATCCGCACGGCCCTGCTGCGCGACGGCACCGCCTACGTCCAGGCGGGCGCGGGCATCGTCGCCGACTCCGACCCGGTCGCCGAGGACACCGAGTGCCGCAACAAGGCGGCGGCGGTCCTGCGGGCCGTCCACACGGCGAACCGGCTGGGAAAGGCCTGAGATGAACCCCGGGTGACGGTTCGCCCGGGGTTCAGGCGATAGTGGAGTACGTGACTGCTGTACCGCACCCACGTTCCCAAGCCTCCGGATCCGCCCGGGCCGGCCGCCTGAGCCTCGCCGTCGCACTGCTGTGCGGCGCGCTCGGCGCTGCCGTGGCGCTGCTCGCCACCCGGCAGAGCTGGTCGGAGGGCACCGCGACGGTGGCCGGTGGCGCCTTCCCCCTGACCGCCACGGGCAGCGACGTCACGGGCGTGCCCGCGGCGCTCGCCGTCGTGGGCCTCGCCGCGCTCGTCGCCGTCTTCGCCGTCCGCCGGGGCGGCCGCGTCGTGGTGGCCGCCCTGCTGGCGCTCTCCGGCGCGGGCACCGTCGCCGCCGCCCTGCTCGGTGCCTCCGACAGCTCCGCACTCGACGAGAAGGCCGCCGAGGTCTCCGGCGACACCTCCGCCTCCGTCGCGGCCCTCAGCCACACCGCCTGGCCCTACGTCGCGGCAGTCGGGGGCGTCCTGCTCCTCCTGGCCGGACTGCTCGCCCTGCGCTACGGCCGGCTGTGGCCCGCGATGTCCGGCCGCTACGAGCGGGACGGCACGCCCCGGCCGCGCCGCAAGGCCCCCGCCGTCGACCCCGACCGGCCCGAGGACCTGTGGAAGGCACTCGACCGGGGCGAGGACCCGACCGGGGCGTGACGCCTTCCCCGAGCGGGGCCCGGGGAAGCGGAGGGAGCACCCCCGCTCACCGGACGCGCGCCCGTGCGGGACAATGGGCGCGAGCGTCCTGCTCAGACACGCACACAGCAACGAGGAGCAAGCAATGGCGGGCAGCAGCCACGGTCACACCCCGGCCGCCTGGACCGGTGTCACGATCGCCTTCATCGGTTTCTGCGTCGCGGGCGCGTTCATGGTGTTGGACCAGCCGGTGGGCTTCTGGGCGGGCATGGTCGTCGTGCTGCTCGGCGGTGTCGTCGGCGCGGCCATGCGGGCGATGGGCATGGGCCAGCCCAAGGACCTGCACCAGCCGCACGTGATGACGGGCGACCGCGAGCCGGCTCGCGCCGAGGGCTGAACCCCGCGGAACACCGCGTTCTCGCGTGAGGGGCGGCCGGCACTCGGGTGCCGGGACCGCCCCTCACGCGCGTGCGGGGCACAATGCGTACCGTGAACACCGACAGCCGAAGGGTGACGCGCGGCGTCCCGAGCCGCCTGGCCGCCCCCGCCGGGGTGCTCGCGGCCGTGGCCGCCGCCTTCGCCTACGTGGGCACGGTGGACCCCAACGAACCCGGCCACTACCCCGTCTGCCCGCTGCTGCGCTACACCGGCCTGTACTGCCCCGGCTGCGGCGGACTGCGCAGCGCGCACGCCTTCGTCCACGGCGATCTCGCGGCGGCGCTCCAGGACAACGCGCTCGCCGTCCTCGGCTATCTGGGCTTCGCCGTACTGTGGACCGTATGGGTGGTCCACGCCCTACGGGGGCGCCCGCTGCGGATCGATCCACGGCCGGTGCTGGTGTGGAGCCTCGGCGCGTTGCTGCTGGTCTTCACGGTTGTCCGGAACCTGCCCTTCGGTGGCTGGCTCCACCCTTGATCCATGGGCAGACGTCCAGTATGGGGGCACCTCCCGCCCGAGCATGCGAAGCTGGTTCGAGGGTGGGGGAGGGACCGGCGTCAACCGGATGCGAGGCCTACGCCCTGCTGCGGATACCATCGCAGTGACCATCGGTTTTCGACTGGTCGCTGGAACTGTCAAGCGTCTGGAAGGGGGCCGCTCGCGTGAGTGTGCTCGACGAGATCATCGACGGAGTCCGTGCCGACCTCGCGGAGCGGCAGGCGCGCGTCAGCCTCGACGAGCTCAAGGAGCGCGCGGCGAAGGCTCCCGCGGCCAAGGACGGCGCGGCCGCGCTCCGCGGCGACGGCGTCAAGGTCATCTGCGAGGTCAAGCGCTCCAGCCCGTCCAAGGGCGCGCTGGCCGCGATCGCCGACCCGGCCGGGCTCGCCGCCGACTACGAGGCGGGCGGCGCGGCCGTCATCTCGGTGCTGACGGAACAGCGGCGCTTCGGCGGCTCGCTCGCCGACCTCGAGGCGGTCCGCGCCCGCGTGGACATCCCGGTCCTGCGCAAGGACTTCATCGTCACGTCGTACCAGCTCTGGGAGGCCCGGGCCTACGGCGCCGACGTCGTCCTGCTGATCGTCGCGGCCCTCGAACAGCCCGCCCTGGAGTCCCTCATCGAGCGCGCCGAGTCCATCGGGCTCACGCCGCTGGTCGAGGTGCACGACGAGGACGAGGTCGAGCGGGCGGTCGACGCGGGAGCCCGCGTGATCGGCGTCAACGCGCGCAACCTCAAGACCCTCGAGGTCGACCGCGGCACCTTCGAGCGTGTGGCCCCCGAGATCCCCGACCACATCATCAAGATCGCCGAGTCCGGCGTCCGCGGCCCGCACGACCTCATCGCCTACGCCAACGCCGGCGCCGACGCGGTCCTGGTCGGCGAGTCCCTCGTCACCGGCAAGGACCCCAAGACGGCGGTCTCCGACCTGGTGGCGGCGGGCGAACACCCCGCACTCCGGCACGGCCGGAGCTGATCACCCGCTAGGCTTGCCCCGATGACTCTCACCATGACGACCGTGGACCGGTACGCCCGCCTCGCGCGCGGCTGCCGCCCCCGCGGCTGCCGAGCCCCCGCGCGCCGCGTACACGGCCGCCGGGTCCGCTACGTCATCGGTGACGAACCGGGCCAGGTCAACGGCATGCGATGGCAGCGCCCCTCTTTTGCTTTTGGGGGCGCGGGGAACTGCGCGAACGGCCACAGCGGTTCCGCAGTCGACTGACAACCCTTGCCCCCACGGCGACTAGTGCATTCCACACACACTCACCGTGAGGTATTCGCATGCCCAGCCAGTTCTTCATCCCCGACCCGGAGGGTCAAACCCCCAGCCCCGAAGGCTACTTCGGGGCGTTCGGCGGCAAGTTCATCCCCGAGGCCCTCGTCGCCGCAGTCGACGAGGTAGCCGTCGAATACGACAAGGCCAAGCACGACCCCGAGTTCGCCAGGGAACTCGACGACCTCCTGGTCAACTACACCGGCCGCCCCAGCTCCCTCACCGAGGTCCCCCGGTTCGCCGAGCACGCCGGCGGCGCCCGGGTCTTCCTGAAGCGGGAAGACCTCAACCACACCGGCTCCCACAAGATCAACAACGTGCTCGGCCAGGCCCTGCTCACCAAGCGCATGGGCAAGACCCGCGTCATCGCCGAGACGGGCGCCGGCCAGCACGGCGTCGCCACGGCCACCGCGTGCGCGCTCTTCGGTCTCGAGTGCACGATCTACATGGGCGAGATCGACACCCAGCGCCAGGCCCTCAACGTCGCCCGCATGCGCATGCTCGGCGCCGAGGTCATCGCCGTGAAGTCCGGCAGCCGCACGCTGAAGGACGCCATCAACGAGGCCTTCCGCGACTGGGTCGCCAACGTCGACCACACGCACTACCTCTTCGGTACGGTCGCCGGCCCGCACCCCTTCCCGGCCATGGTCCGCGACTTCCACCGGGTCATCGGCGTCGAGACCCGCCGTCAGCTCCTGGAGCGCGCCGGGCGCCTCCCCGACGCGGCCGTCGCCTGTGTCGGCGGCGGCTCCAACGCCATCGGCCTCTTCCACGCCTTCATCCCGGACATGGACGTACGCCTCATCGGCTGCGAGCCGGCGGGCCACGGCGTCGAGACCGGCGAACACGCGGCCACCCTGACCGCCGGCGAGCCCGGCATCCTGCACGGCTCGCGCTCCTACGTTCTCCAGGACGAGGAGGGCCAGATCACCGAGCCGTACTCGATCTCGGCCGGTCTGGACTACCCGGGCATCGGCCCCGAGCACTCCTACCTCAAGGACTCCGGCCGCGGCGAGTACCGCGCGGTCACCGACGACGCGGCCATGCAGGCCCTGCGCCTGCTGTCCCGCACCGAGGGCATCATCCCGGCCATCGAGAGCGCCCACGCGCTGGCCGGTGCCCTGGAGGTCGGCAAGGAGCTGGGCAAGGACGGGCTGATCGTGGTCAACCTGTCCGGCCGCGGCGACAAGGACATGGACACCGCAGCCCGCTACTTCGGCCTCTACGACACCGACGCCGAGGTCGCCGCCGACGCGGACACCGACACCGCCGAGATCGAGGGGGACGCCAAGTGAGCGGGAACATCCAGCTGTTGGGCGACACGCTCGCCACGGCGAAGTCCGAGGGCCGGTCCGCCCTCATCGCCTACCTCCCGGCCGGGTTCCCGACCGTGGACGGCGGCATCGAGGCGATCAAGGCCGTCATCGACGGCGGCGCCGACATCGTCGAGGTGGGCCTGCCGCACAGCGACCCCGTCCTCGACGGCCCCGTCATCCAGACCGCCGACGACATCGCCCTGCGCGGCGGCGTCAAGATCGCCGACGTGATGCGCACCGTCCGCGAGGCCCACCGGGCCACCGGCAAGCCCATCCTGGTCATGACGTACTGGAACCCCATCGACCGCTACGGCGTCGAGCGGTTCACGGCCGAGCTCGCCGAGGCGGGCGGCGCCGGGTGCATCCTGCCCGACCTGCCCGTGCAGGAGTCGGCGCTGTGGAGGGAGCACGCGGAGAAGCACGGGCTGGCCACGGTCTTCGTCGTCGCCCCCAGCAGCAAGGACCAGCGGCTCGCGGACATCACCGCCGCAGGCAGCGGCTTCGTCTACGCCGCATCCCTCATGGGCGTCACCGGCACCCGCGCGACCGTCAGCTCGCAGGCCGAGAACCTGGTGGAACGCACCCGCGCCACCGGCACCGGCCTGCCGGTCTGCGTGGGTCTCGGCGTCTCCAACGCCACCCAGGCCGCCGAGGTCGCCCGCTTCGCCGACGGCGTGATCGTCGGCTCGGCGTTCGTCAAGGCCATGCTGGACGCGCCGGACGACGCGGCCGGAGTCGAGGCCGTCCGGGCGCTCGCCAGCGACCTCGCGAAGGGCGTGCGCGGACAGGCGTAAGAAACCGGGAAGTCATACCGGTCCCTCTTACGGGTGGACCTGGGGCTGGGGAGGCGCGCTGCGCCTCCCCGGTTCGTTTCCGGGGTGTGAGCGAGAAGAACCGTGAGGGAAAGCGCACCGCCCGGGAGAAGCTGGCGGTCGAGCGCGAGAAGCAGAAGTCCGCGGACAAGCGCCGGCGCGCACTGATCGTGGGCGGGGCCGTCGTCGCCGTCCTGGGGCTCGCGGCGGTGATCGGCGTCGTCGCCGCCAACGCCGGCAAGGAGGACGAAAGCGAGGCGTCGGGCCCGGTCGTGGCTCCCTCGGGAGCACAGGGCAAGGACGGCCTCGCCATCCCGGTCGGCAAGGACAGCGCCAAGTCCACGCTCACGGTGTGGGAGGACTTCCGCTGCCCGGCCTGCAAGTCCTTCGAGACGACGTACCGGCCGGTGATCCACGAGCTGACCGAGGCCGGTGCGCTGAAGGTGGAGTACCACCTGGTCACCCTCATCGACGGCAACATGGGCGGCACCGGCTCCCGCAACGCGGCCAACGCCGCGGCCTGCGCCCAGGACGCCGGGAAGTACCCCGCGTACCACGACGTGCTCTTCGACAACCAGCCCCCCGAGGTCGACGACGCCTACGCCGACAACGACAAGCTGATCGAGCTGGCCGGCAAGGTCGACGGCCTGGACACCCCCGCCTTCCGCAAGTGCGTGCAGAACGGCACGCACAACGGCTGGGTCGCCAAGTCCCACGAGGCGTTCAACAAGGGCGGCTTCTCGGGCACGCCGACCGTGCTGTTCAAGGGCGAGAACATCTACCAGGACCGGGCGATGACCCCGGCGAAGCTGAAGAAGATGGTGCTGGAGGCGAACAAGGGGTAAAGGCTTTTCTCACGCCCCCGTTATGGACCCGTAGCCGGGCTGCCTGCCGTGGGCCCGGTGCGGCAGGGTAGCGTCGACCTTGCCATGGAACTTGCCTTCATTCCCAGCCCGTCGCGCGGGGTGCTGTACCTCGGCCCCATTCCGCTGCGCGGCTACGCGTTCTGCATCATCATCGGCGTCTTCGTTGCCGTCTGGCTCGGCAACAAGCGCTGGATCGCCCGGGGCGGGCGGGCCGGCACGGTGGCCGACATCGCGGTCTGGGCCGTGCCCTTCGGCCTGGTCGGCGGCCGGCTCTACCACGTGATCACGGACTACGAGCTGTACTTCAGCGAGGGCCGTGACTGGGTGGACGCCTTCAAGATCTGGGAGGGCGGTCTCGGCATCTGGGGCGCGATCGCGCTGGGTGCGCTGGGCGCGTGGATCGGCTGCCGCCGCCGGGGCATCCCGATGCCGGCCTACGCCGACGCCGTCGCCCCCGGTATCGCCCTCGCACAGGCCATCGGCCGCTGGGGCAACTGGTTCAACCAGGAGCTGTACGGCAAGCCGACCGACCTGCCGTGGGCCCTGGAGATCACGTCCTCGGCGGACGGGCGGGTGCCGGGCACCTACCACCCGACGTTCCTGTACGAGTCGCTGTGGTGCATCGGCGTCGCGGTCCTGGTCATCTGGGCCGACCGCCGCTTCCGGCTCGGCCACGGGCGGGCGTTCGCGCTGTACGTCGCCGCGTACTGCGCGGGGCGCGGCTGGATCGAGTACATGCGCGTCGACGACGCCCACCACATCCTGGGCCTCCGGCTGAACGTGTGGACCGCGATCTTCGTGTTCCTGCTCGCGGTCGCCTACCTGGTGATCTCGTCGAAGAAGAGCCCCGGCAGGGAAGAGGTCGTGGAGCCCGGTGCGCAGGCCTCCGTCGGTGAAGCCGACAAGGGCGAGAAGACCGATGACGCCGCCGACGAGGACGGCGAGGCCGAGGGCGAGGCCACGGACGACGAGGCCAAGGACGGGGCCGGGTCGGCCAAGAAGACCTGACCGTCCGCCGTACCCGTACGTGTGACCGAGGGCGCCCGGAGATGTTCCGGGCGCCCTCGGTGTGTCTCAGCGGCGGCGGGCCAGGGACAGGGTGCGCTGGGCCGCCGTCACCACCGCCGCGTCGACGAAGCTCCCGTCCGGGAGAGCCTGGGCGCCCTGCTGCGTCGCCGCCGCCTTGAGGATCGTCTCCGCCTCCTCGATCTCCTCCGCGGTCGGCAGATAGGCCTGTTCGATGACCGGCAGCTGACGGGGGTGGATCGCGGCGCGGCCCAGGAAGCCCAGGGCACGGCCGTGGGCGCAGGAGGCGGCCAGGCCCGCCAGATCGCGGACGTCCGGGTGGACCGACTGCGCCGGCGGGGGCAGGCCGGCCGCCCGGGCGGCCACGATCACCCGGGAGCGGGACCAGTCGAGACCCGCGTCGTCCCGTACGCCCAGGTCGGCCCGCAGGTCCGCCTCTCCGAGCGCGATGCCCCGCAGGGACGGATGGGCCGTGGCGACGGCGTACGCCTGTTCCACACCGAGGGCCGTCTCCAGGAGGGCGTACAGGGGCAGCCCAGGAGGGACGGCGCGCTCGGCGATCCGCACGACCTCCGCGGGCGAGGTGATCTTGGGGAATCGCAGGGCGCAGAGGCCGGGAGCGCGGGACACGGCCGCGATGTCGGGCGCGGCCCACGGGGTGTCCAGGGCGTTGACGCGGACGTGGACCGGGACCGGCGGCAGGTCGCCGAGCAGGTCGGCGGTGGCGGCGCGGGCGTAGGCCTTGCGGTCCTGGGCGACCGCGTCCTCCAGGTCGACGACGACGATGTCGGCGCCGCAGACGAGCGCCTTCGCCACCACCTGTGGGCGGTCGCCCGGGGCGTACAGCCAGGTGAGCGGGTAGGCCGCCGTCATAGGGCGCCCTCCGCGCGCAGCGCCGTGACGTCGGCCGGGGACAGGCCCAGCTCGGTCAGGACCTCGTCCGTGTCGGCGCCGTGCGGGCGGCCGGCCCAGCGGATCGCGCCGGGCGTCGCGGAGAGACGGAAGAGGACGTTCTGCATGCGCAGGGGGCCCAGTTCCGGGTCGTCGACCGTGGTGATGGTGTTCAGGGCCTGGTACTGCGGATCCGCCATCACGTCCCGGACGTCCTGGACCGGGGCCACCGCCGCCTCCGCCTTCTCGAAGGCCGCCAGGACGTCCGTGCGGGTGCGCGCGGCGATCCAGGAGCCGACGGCCTCGTCCAGGAGGTCGGCGTGGCCGGCCCGGTCGGCGCCCGTGGCGAACCACGGCTCGTCGATCAGCTCCGGGCGGCCGACCAGGTGCATCACGCGCTCCGCGACCGACTGGGCCGACGTCGAGACCGCGACCCAGGTGCCGTCCGCCGTGCGGTAGACGCCGCGCGGGGCGTTGTTGGGGGAGCGGTTGCCGGTGCGGGGCTGGACGTGGCCGAGCTGGTCGTACCAGAGGGGCTGGGGGCCGAGGGCGGCCAGGATCGGTTCGATCAGGGCCATGTCGACGACCTGGCCCTCGCCGGTGCGCTCGCGTGCCGCCAGCGCGGTCATCACCGCGTACGCCGTCGTCAGGCCCGCGATGGAGTCGGCCAGGCCGAACGGCGGCAGGGTCGGGGGCGCGTCCGGTTCGCCGGTGATCGCGGCGAAGCCGCTCATCGCCTCGGCGAGGGTGCCGAAGCCGGGGCGGTGCGCGTAGGGGCCGAACTGGCCGAAGGCGGTGACGCGGGCCAGGACCAGGCGGGGGTTGGCGGCCGACAGTTCCGGCCAGCCCAGGTCCCACTTCTCCAGGGTGCCGGGGCGGAAGTTCTCGATGACCACGTCGGCCGTGGCGGCGAGGCGCAGGAGGGTGGTGCGGCCGCCCGGTTTCGACAGGTCCAGGGTGATGGTGCGCTTGTTGCGGCCGAGCGTCTTCCACCACAGGCCGATGCCGTCCTTCGACGGTCCGTGGCCGCGGGAGGGGTCCGGTTTCGACGGGTGCTCGACCTTGACGACCTCCGCGCCGAAGTCGCCGAGCAGGGTCGCGGCGAGCGGGCCGGCGAAGAGGGTGGCGAGGTCGAGGACGCGGAGGCCGGTGAGGGGAGCGGTCGTGGCGGCGGTCATGGGCGGTGGGTCTCCCGGTGCGTGAGGTGGGCGAGTGCGTCGAAGCCGATGCCGTCGAAGTCGCCGATGGATGTGGCGAGACGGTTCTTCAACGGGGCCGTCCAGCGGTCGGGGAGCGCCGCGGGGTGCCCGGCCAGCAGACCGGCGACGCTGCCGGCCGTCGCGCCGTTGGAGTCGGTGTCCCAACCGCCGCTCACGGCACGGCAGATGGACCCGGTGAAGTCGCCGTTCGCGTGGGTGAGGGCGGCGGCGATCAGGGCGGTGTTGGGGACGGCGTGCACCCAGTGGTGGGTGTCCGCGTGGGTGGCGTGCAGTGCGTCGACGACCGTGTCGAAGTCGCTGTGCTCCTGGGCCAGTCGGACGGCGTGGCGGACGGCTCGGGCGAGGCGGGAGCGTGGGGGGACGACGGTGAGGCCGGTGCGCAGGCAGGCGTGGATGTCGTGTTCGCCCGTCGCGGCGGTCGCGAGGGTGGCTGCCGCGAACATAGCCGCGTAGACGCCGTTGGCGGTGTGGGTGAGCGTGGCGTCGCGGTGGGCCTGCTCCGCGGCGGCGGCCGGGTCGCCGGGGTGGGTCCAGCCGTGGACGTCGGCGCGGATCAGGGCGCCGATCCATTCGCGGAACGGGTTGCGGTGGCGAGCGGTGTGCGGGGGTTCCAGGCCGGAGAGGAGATTGCGGTAGGCGATGCGCTCGGCGGTGAAGGTGCGGCCGGCGGGGAGTTCGTCGAGCCAGGTGCGGGCCACGTCCGTGGTGGTGAAGGCGCTGCCGTGGCGTTGGAGGACGAGGAGGTTGAGGAGGGGTAGTTGAGGTCGTCGTCCTCGGGCATGCCGTCGATGTTCTCGGCGAGGGAGGTGGTCGCCGAGCGGCGGTTCCAGGGGTGTGCGGTGAGGAGGTCTTGGGGGACGCCTCGGGCTGTGAAGTAGGTGGTGAGGGGCCAGTTGCCGGTGGACTTGGCCAACTGGCGGATGGCTTCCAGGGGGAGCTTTTCTACTGGCTTGCCCAGGAGGCAGCCCACGGCGCGGCCGAGCCAGGCGGCTTCCAGGCGCTGCGGGGTGGTGGCCGGGGTCGGGGTTGGGGCGCTCGCCCGCGCTGGCGGGGTGCCGCTGCGCCCACCCGTGCCGCCCCAGCGGCACGATTGCCCGCAGCTAAGCGGGTCGTAGGCTGTCGGCCAGTTCGGGCACAGGCGTCTGATCTCCTCCAGGTCCGTTGGTTCGTCGTCGGCCAAGGCGCTCGGCAGGTCCGCCAGTTCGTCCAGGAGGTCCTCTGCCAGCTGGCGGAGGTAGCGGGACGCCGGGGTCGGGGACGCGCCTGCCGCGAGGGGGGCCTCCGGGCCGCCTGCCGCTCGCCAGCGGGCCGCGATCGCCTTCGGCTCGCGGCCGTCCTGGGATGCCTGGCGGAGTTCGTGGCCGATCAGGTCCTCCGGCTGGACCCAGGTCAGTCGGAGCATTCCGGGCCTCCGAGGGACGCGAACGCCTCTTCGTGGGCGCGACGGCGGGACACGTCCCGGGCGAAGATCTCGCGGGCGACGGCGGTGAGGGTCGTAGCCGGTTCCCAGAGGTCCAGGCGGCTGGCCTCCGCGACCGTCTTGGACCAGTCCTGGGGGATCGGCGAGCCGAGGGCGCCGGCGATGGCCCCTGCCATCGTGGCGATGGAGTCGCAGTCACGGCCGTAGTTCACCGCGCCGAGGACCGCGTGACGGTAGTCGCCCCGGGCCACGAGCAACATGCCCAGGGCTACGGGTAGTTCCTCGATCGCGTGCAGTCGGGAAGGGCGGCGGGCGCCGAGGGAGGGGGACCGGTAGTCGGGGCCGACCGTGTCGTAGGGGGCCACCGCCTCGCGCAGGGGGCGTAGCGCCGACTCGAAGTCCGTGTGCCGGGAGGCCTCCTCACAGACCCGCTCGATGGCGGTGCGGGTGCCGTCCTTCGCGAGGGAGAGGCACGTCGAGACTACCGAGTCCGGGGTCGCCCCGGGCGTGCACGCCGCCGCGACCGCCGCGGCCAGGACGCCCGCCGCCTCACGGCCGTACGACGACTGGTGCGCGCCCGCGATGTCGAGGGCCTCGGCGTAGGCGGCACGGGGGTCGGCCGCGTTGACCAGGCCGACCGGGGCCATGTACATCGCCGCGCCGCAGTTGACGATGTTGCCGGTGCCGGCCTCGCGCGGGTCGGCATGGCCGTAGTGGATTCTCGTCACCAGCCATTTCTCGGCCAGGAAGATCCGTTGGAGGGGGAGGGCCTCGGTCTCCAGTTCCGGGATCCAGCGTGGCTCGGTCATCAGGTCGGGGACCAGGTGGTCGGCGACCGCGTAGGCGTCCAGGTGGTCGCGGACCCGGGCGTAGACGCGGACCAGGGCGTGGGTCATCAAGGTGTCGTCGGTGACGTGGCCGTCGCCCTTGTGGTACGGGGCGAGGGGGCGGGCCGTGCGCCAGGCGTCGCCGTGCCAGGGGCCGACGATGCCGTGGACGCGGCCGCCGTGGCGTTCCAGGATCTGCTCGGGTGAGTAGCCCTCGACGGGGCCGCCGAGGGCGTCGCCGACGGCGGCTCCTACCAGGGCACCGGTGATCCGCTCGTCCAGTGGGGCGTTTTGGTGGGATTTGGGCTTCATGGCCGCATCATCCACCTGGGCGGGACGGTTGTGCGGCTTCCAGGAGTTCGGCGAGTTCCACGAGGTCGGTGCCGGTGAGGCGGGGCAGGACGCAGCCGGAGAGCGTGCGGCAGGTCTCCCGCCAGGAGGTCGGGATCGATGCGCCGCCGCCCAGCGCGCCGGTGAGGGCGCCCGCCAGGGCCGGGGCGGAGTCCGCGACCCGGGACAGACAGGCCGCCGCCGGGACCGCCTCCGTGATGCGGCCGCGGGCGGCGGTGGCCAGGGCGAGGGCGACCGGCACCGTTTCGGCGGCGGCGATGCCGTAGCTGTAGACGTGGTCGACGATCTGGTGTTCCAGGTGCGGGACCAGGGCGAAGGCGCTGTCCGCCGCGGCGGCGAGACGCAGTGCGTGCCGGGCGTTGCGGCCGATCTCCGTCTCCTCGGGGAGTTCGGCGAGGGCCGCCGTGACACAGGCGTCGACGTTCGCCCCGGCCAGGGCGAGGGCAAGGGCCGCCGCCATCGCGCGGGCGCCGTGCACGCCGTCGCCGTCCTGGGTGTAGCGGGCGTCGAACTCGGCGAGGGCGGCGGCGCGGCCGGGGTCGCCCGGGTGGGCCATGGCCAGGACGCAGGCACGTACGCAGGCCGCGTCGTCGAAGTAGTGCGGGTTGTCGTGGCCGGTGGCGGGCGGTCGCAGGCCGGTGGCGAGGTTGCCGAGGCCGGCGCGGACGGAGATGCGGGCGCGCAGGGGGAGGACGGCGGACTCGATCTCGGGGGCGCGGTCCGTCGCGGCGGCGACCTCGCTGGCGATGGCGTTCCAGGTGAGGTCGATCGCGGCGCGGGTGCGGCGTTCCCGGCTGAGGTCGTTCAGGACGGTGTCGTCGCCGGCGCGGAGGAGGGCCTCGGCGGCGAAGGCCGCCCATTCGGCGTCGTCGGAGGGGCCGAGGCGGAGGGGTTCGGGGGGTTGGTTGAGGGCGATGGGGACGGGGAGGGTGGTGGTGGCGTTGTGTTCGGCGAAGGTGTCCAGTTCGCGGGTGAGGCGGCGGGTCCAGTCGGGCATGCGGGCGGCTCTGTGACGGGCGGCGGGCCAGCCGGCGGCGTCTCCGGCGGCGAGGCCGAGCAGGAGGCCTTCGGCCTTTTTGTCTTCCGCCCGCGCACTGCCCGTAACTGTCACCCGAGGGGTCCTGGTCTCCCGTGGGGCGTCTTCGCCGTCGGCGGCTGACGGTGGTGCCAGGGGGGTCATGCTCGTACCTCCGTCTCGCTGTCCGCTGTCAGCAGGTCCGCCACGTCCACCACGTGGTAGCCCGCCATCGCCGGGAGGCATCGGCCGCGGACCGGGCCGATGGGGGTGGTCCAGGCCTGCGGGATCGCCGAGACGCCCCGTGTCGCGCCCGCCAGGGCACCCGCCACCGCCGCCGTCGTGTCCGCGTCGCGGCCCATGTTCACCGCTGTCAGGACGGACTGCTCGAAGTCGCCGTCGGCCGCCGCGTACGCGCCGAAGGCGAGGGCGACCGCCTCGGGGGCCAGGTCGGTCCAGGGGTAGCCGCCGATGACGACCGCGGAGCGGACCGCGCGTTCGCCGCGGTGGGCCACCGCCACCGCCCGGCGCAGACAGCGGGCCGTCCACGAGTCGTCGGGCACGACCGCGAGCGCGGCGGCCACCACCGCGATCGGCGGGGCGCCCGCCATCGCCGCCGCCACACCCGCCGCCACCGCCTGGCCGCCGTAGATGCCCTCGCCGTCGTGGCTCACCGAGCCGTCGATCGCCACCAGACGGGCCGCTTCCGCCGGGCGGCCCGCCGCGAACACCCCGAAGGGGGCCGCGCGCATGGCCAGGCCGTCGCTCCAGGCATGCCGGTGCTGGGCGGAGATGGGCGCGGCGAGTCCTCGGCGGAGGTTCTCCAGCGTGCCGCGTTCGCTGAAGCCGGCGCCCCGGAAGGGGCCCTCGTCGCGGTCGGCGATCCACTCGTGCCAGGCCGCCTCCACATGCGCCGGCGTGAGTGCCGAGCCGTGCCGGGCCAGGAGGAGGCCGGAGAAGATCGCGTACTCGGTGTCGTCCGTGCCCGACGGGTTATCAGAGACGTAGCCGGTGATGCGGCCCCACCGGGCGCGGATCTCGGAGGGCTTCATGTTCTCGGCCGGGGCCCCGAGGGCGTCACCGACGGCCAGGCCCAGCAGCGCGCCCCGTGCCCGTTCGCGGAGTCCGGCGGCGTCCCCGGGCGCCGGGACGGAGGGGATGCAGGCGATCGATGCCATACGGCATGTGTCCCACTCCGGCGACCGCCCCGAGCCTCGGGAGCCACAGCATCACCCGGTCGACATCTGCGCGGGGTCATGATCAAGTGAGCGGAAAAGGGTAAAGCCGCAGGTTAGCGCAGCCTTTCCTTGCTGGCGGCGCCGGAATTCACGGCGTACTTTGGGTGTTGTAAAAATCTGGAACTCGTCCAAAGAAGCCGTTGAGCAAGGAAATCGGGGATCTTTCATGGCCATCATCGAGACCGAGGCGACGCTGCACGAGGCGCACCGGGACAACCACACGCACCGGGACGTGAACGGCGGCTGGCTGCGTCCCGCGGTGTTCGGCGCCATGGACGGCCTCGTCTCCAACCTGGCCCTGATGACCGGTGTCGCGGGCGGGGCCGTAAGTCAGCAGACCGTCGTCCTGACCGGACTCGCGGGTCTGGCCGCCGGCGCCTTCTCCATGGCCGCAGGCGAGTACACCTCGGTGGCCTCGCAGCGCGAGCTCGTCGAGGCCGAGCTGAACGTGGAGCGGCGTGAGCTGCGCAAGCACCCGCAGGACGAGGAGGCCGAGCTCGCCGCGCTCTACCGGTCGAGAGGGGTCGAGCCGAAGCTGGCCGACGAGGTCGCCCGGCAGCTGTCGAAGGATCCGGAGCAGGCCCTTGAGATCCATGCCCGGGAGGAGCTGGGTATCGACCCGAGTGATCTGCCCTCGCCCACCGTGGCCGCGGTGTCGAGCTTCGGCTCATTCGCGCTGGGCGCGCTGATCCCCGTACTGCCGTATCTGCTGGGTGCGAGCACCCTGTGGCCCGCGGTGCTGCTGGCGCTGCTGGGGCTTTTCCTGTGCGGCGCGGTGGTGGCCAAGGTGACGGCACGCACCTGGTGGTACAGCGGGCTGCGGCAGCTGTTCCTCGGTGGCGCGGCGGCCGGTGTGACGTACGCCCTGGGCGCCTTGTTCGGAACGGCCGTAGGATAGCTCGGCTCGGACTTATGCGTTGGGCCGTATAAGTAGCCGTTACTCGCTGGTTTCGGATGTGCAACCACGGGGCATGAGCCGTAAGCGCTGCGGGCAATGACGCTCGCCGCGCACCCCCAGCGGGAGGGGCGAAGACGCCTTTTCCGCCATCGGGCCCGACGGGCATCGATCTCACCCGGTCGTTCCGTACTGGCTCCCCATAGCTTCCACCGTCGGCGCGGAACCCCCACCGTGTACCTGCGGTGTCCGCATGCTGGAACGGATTATCCCGCTTCCCGAGAACCGCTCCATCATGTAACCTGCACGAAATTTTGCGATCACGCAGAGGGCCAGCGTCGTCCCTCGGCACCTTGCATATGCCACATGACGACGACGGGAGAGCCGATGCGTACGCCGCGCCAGCCGTCCCAGCACTCCGCGAATGGCCAGAACTGGTCGTTCATGGATGCTCGCCCTGCTGCGCAGGGTATGTACGACCCCCGCAACGAGCACGACGCCTGTGGCGTCGGCTTCGTCGCCACCCTCACAGGCGAGGCGTCCCACACCCTGGTCGAGCAGGCCCTGACCGTCCTGCGCAACCTCGAACACCGCGGTGCCACCGGCTCCGAGCCCGACTCCGGCGACGGCGCCGGCATCCTGTCGCAGGTCCCGGACGCCTTCTTCCGTGACGTGGCCGGATTCGAGCTGCCCGAGGCCGGCGGATACGCCGTCGGTATCGCCTTCCTGCCGGAGGACTCCACCGCCGACGCCGTCTCGAAGATCGAGACGATCGCGTCCGAGGAGGGCCTCACCGTGCTCGGCTGGCGCGAGGTGCCGGTCGCTCCCCAGCTGCTGGGCGCCACCGCCCGGTCGACCATGCCGGTCTTCCGCCAGATCTTCGTCGGAGACGGTGCCGCGGTGCCCTCGACGGGTATCGCCCTCGACCGCAAGGCCTTCGTGCTGCGCAAGCGCGCCGAGCGCGAGGCCGGTGTGTACTTCCCGTCGCTGTCCGCGCGGACCATCGTCTACAAGGGCATGCTGACCACCGGCCAGCTCGAGCCCTTCTTCCCGGACCTGTCCGACCGCCGGTTCGCCTCCGCGGTCGCGCTCGTGCACTCCCGGTTCTCGACGAACACCTTCCCGTCGTGGCCGCTGGCCCACCCCTACCGCTTCGTCGCGCACAACGGTGAGATCAACACCGTCAAGGGCAACCGCAACTGGATGGTCGCCCGCGAGTCGCAGCTGGTCTCCGACCTGTTCGGGTCGGACGACAAGGCCCTCGAGCGGATCTTCCCGGTCTGTACGCCGGACGCCTCCGATTCCGCCTCCTTCGACGAGGTCCTCGAACTCCTGCACCTGGGCGGCCGTTCCCTGCCGCACTCCGTGCTGATGATGATCCCGGAGGCGTGGGAGAACCACGACTCCATGGACCCGGCCCGGCGCGCCTTCTACCAGTTCCACTCCACGATGATGGAGCCCTGGGACGGCCCGGCCTGTGTCACCTTCACCGACGGCACCCAGGTCGGCGCGGTGCTCGACCGCAACGGTCTGCGCCCCGGCCGCTACTGGGTCACCGACGACGGCCTCGTCGTCCTCGGCTCCGAGGTCGGCGTCCTGGACATCGACCCGGCCAAGGTCGTCCGCAAGGGCCGCCTGCAGCCCGGCCGCATGTTCCTCGTGGACACCGCCGAGCACCGCATCATCGAGGACGACGAGATCAAGGCCGAGCTCGCCGCCGAGAACCCGTACGCGGAGTGGCTGGAGGCCGGCGAGATCGAGCTGGGCGACCTGCCCGAGCGCGAGCACATCGTCCACACCCACGCCTCGGTCACCCGCCGCCAGCAGACCTTCGGTTACACCGAGGAGGAGCTGCGCGTCCTCGTCGCGCCGATGGCCAAGGCCGGTGCCGAGCCGATCGGCTCGATGGGCACCGACTCGCCGATCGCGGCGCTCTCGGACCGCCCGCGCCTGCTCTTCGACTACTTCACCCAGCTGTTCGCGCAGGTCACCAACCCGCCGCTGGACGCGATCCGCGAGGAGCTCGTCACCTCGCTGCGCTCCTCGCTGGGCCCTCAGGGCAACCTGCTCGACCCGCACGCGGCCTCCTGCCGCAGTGTCGTGCTGCCCTTCCCGGTCATCGACAACGACGAGCTGGCCAAGCTCATCCACATCAACGCCGACGGCGACATGCCCGGCTTCAAGGCCGCGACGCTGTCCGGCCTGTACCGGGTGCACGGCGGTGGTGACACCCTGGCCGCGCGCATCGAGGAGATCTGCGCCGAGGCCGACGCCGCGATAGAGAACGGCGCCCGGCTGATCGTCCTGTCGGACCGCCACTCGGACGCCGAGCACGCGCCGATCCCGTCGCTGCTGCTCACCGCTGCCGTCCACCACCACCTCATCCGCACCAAGCAGCGCACCCAGGTGGGCCTGCTGGTCGAGGCCGGTGACGTCCGCGAGGTCCACCACGTCGCCCTGCTCATCGGCTACGGCGCCGCCGCCGTCAACCCGTACCTGGCGATGGAGTCCGTCGAGGACCTGGTCCGCGCCGGCACCTTCCTGCCCGGCATCGAGTCCGAGAAGGCCATCCGCAACCTCATCTACGCCCTTGGCAAGGGCGTGCTGAAGGTCATGTCCAAGATGGGCATCTCGACCGTCGCCTCCTACCGAGGCGCCCAGGTCTTCGAGGCCGTCGGCCTGGACGAGACCTTCGTCGAGAAGTACTTCAACGGCACGGCCACCAAGATCGGCGGCGTCGGCATCGACGTCATCGCCAAGGAGGTCGCCGCCCGCCACGCCAAGGCCTACCCGGCCTCCGGCATCGCCCCGGCGCACCGCGCGCTGGAGATAGGCGGCGAGTACCAGTGGCGCCGTGAGGGCGAGCCGCACCTGTTCGACCCGGACACGGTCTTCCGCCTCCAGCACTCCACGCGCGCCGGCCGCTACGACATCTTCAAGAAGTACACCGAGCGCGTGAACGAGCAGTCCGAGCGGCTGATGACGCTGCGCGGCCTGTTCGGCTTCAAGACCGAGGGCCGGCAGCCCATCTCCATCGACGAGGTCGAGCCGGTCTCCGAGATCGTCAAGCGGTTCTCGACGGGCGCCATGTCGTACGGCTCCATCTCCCAGGAGGCGCACGAGACCCTCGCCATCGCCATGAACCAGCTGGGCGGCAAGTCCAACACCGGTGAGGGCGGCGAGGACCCGGAGCGTCTGTACGACCCGGCCCGCCGGTCGTCCATCAAGCAGGTCGCCTCCGGCCGCTTCGGTGTGACCTCCGAGTACCTGGTCAACGCGGACGACATCCAGATCAAGATGGCCCAGGGCGCCAAGCCCGGCGAGGGCGGCCAGCTGCCCGGCCACAAGGTCTACCCGTGGGTCGCCAAGACGCGTCACTCGACGCCGGGCGTCGGCCTCATCTCGCCGCCGCCGCACCACGACATCTACTCCATCGAGGACCTGGCCCAGCTGATCCACGACCTGAAGAACGCGAACCCGCAGGCGCGGATTCACGTCAAGCTGGTCTCCGAGGTCGGCGTCGGCACGGTCGCCGCGGGTGTCTCCAAGGCGCACGCGGACGTCGTCCTGATCTCCGGCCACGACGGTGGCACGGGCGCCTCGCCGCTGACGTCGCTCAAGCACGCCGGCGGTCCCTGGGAGCTCGGCCTGGCCGAGACCCAGCAGACGCTGCTGCTCAACGGCCTGCGCGACCGCATCGTCGTGCAGACCGACGGCCAGCTCAAGACCGGCCGTGACGTGGTCATCGCCGCGCTGCTCGGCGCCGAGGAGTTCGGTTTCGCGACCGCGCCGCTCGTCGTCTCCGGCTGCGTCATGATGCGCGTCTGCCACCTGGACACCTGCCCGGTCGGCATCGCCACCCAGAACCCGACGCTGCGCGAGCGCTACTCCGGCAAGGCCGAGTACGTCGTGAACTTCTTCAAGTACATCGCCGAAGAGGTCCGCGAGATCCTCGCCGAGCTGGGCTTCCGCTCCATCGAGGAGGCCGTCGGCCACGCCGAGGCCCTCGACGTCACCCGCGCGGTCGACCACTGGAAGGCACAGGGCCTGGACCTGGAGCCGCTGTTCCACGTGCCCGAGCTGCCCGAGGGCGCGGTCCGCCACCAGCTGATCGCCCAGGACCACGGTCTGGAGAAGGCGCTCGACAACCAGCTGATCAAGCTGGCCGCCGACGCCCTGTCCGCCTCGGACGCCACCGAGGCCCAGCCGGTGCGCGCCCAGGTGCAGATCCGCAACATCAACCGCACGGTCGGCACCATGCTCGGCCACGAGGTGACGAAGAAGTTCGGCGGCGCGGGCCTGCCCGACGACACCGTCGACATCACCTTCACCGGTTCCGCCGGCCAGTCCTTCGGCGCGTTCGTGCCGCGCGGTGTGACGCTGCGCCTGGAGGGCGACGCCAACGACTACGTCGGCAAGGGCCTCTCCGGCGGCCGGGTGATCGTCCGCCCGGACCGGGGCGCCGACCACCTCGCCGAGTACTCGACGATCGCGGGCAACACCATCGCCTACGGCGCGACCGGCGGCGAGCTGTTCCTGCGCGGTCGCACCGGCGAGCGGTTCTGCGTCCGCAACTCCGGCGCCACGGTCGTCTCCGAGGGCGTGGGCGACCACGGCTGCGAGTACATGACCGGCGGTCACGCGGTGGTGCTCGGCGAGACGGGCCGCAACTTCGCGGCCGGTATGTCCGGCGGTATCGCGTACGTCATCGACCTGGACCGCGACAACGTCAACGTCGGCAACGTGGACGCCGTCGAGCCGCTGGACGACACCGACAAGCAGTGGCTGCACGACGTGGTCCGCCGCCACCAGGAGGAGACGGGCTCGACCGTCGCCGAGAAGCTCCTGGCCGAGTGGGACACCGCCGTCGAGCGCTTCAGCAGGATCATCCCCAGCACGTACAAGGCAGTGCTCGCCGCCAAGGACGCCGCCGAGCGAGCCGGTCTCTCCGAGACCGAGACCCACGAGAAGATGATGGAGGCGGCGATCAATGGCTGACCCGAAGGGCTTTCTGAACCACGGCCGCGAGGTCGCCAAGTCCCGTCCGGTCGAGGAGCGCCTCAAGGACTGGAACGAGGTCTACGTCCCCGGCTCCCTGCTGCCCATCATCAGCAAGCAGGCCAGCCGCTGCATGGACTGCGGCATCCCGTTCTGCCACAACGGCTGTCCGCTGGGGAACCTCATCCCCGAGTGGAACGACTACGCCTACCGCGAGGACTGGGCCGCCGCCTCGGAGCGGCTGCACGCGACGAACAACTTCCCGGAGTTCACGGGCCGTCTGTGCCCCGCTCCCTGTGAGTCGGCGTGTGTGCTCGGCATCAACCAGCCGGCCGTCACCATCAAGAACGTCGAGGTCTCGATCATCGACAAGGCGTGGGAGACCGGGGACGTCGCCCCGCAGATCCCGGAGCGCCTGTCCGGCAAGACGGTCGCGGTCGTCGGCTCGGGCCCGGCCGGTCTCGCCGCCGCCCAGCAGCTGACCCGGGCCGGTCACACGGTCGCCGTCTACGAGCGCGCCGACCGCATCGGAGGCCTCCTCCGCTACGGCATCCCCGAGTTCAAGATGGAGAAGCGGCACATCAACCGCCGTATCGAGCAGATGCGCGCGGAGGGCACCCGCTTCCGCACGGGCATCGAGATCGGCCGCGACCTGAAGGCGACGGACCTGAGGAAGCGGTACGACGCGGTCGTCCTGGCCGTCGGCGCGACCACGGCCCGCGATCTGCCGGTGCCCGGGCGCGAACTCAAGGGCATCTACCAGGCCATGGAGTACCTGCCCCTGTCCAACAAGGTCCAGGAGGGCGACTTCGTGGCGCCCCCCATCACGGCCGAGGGCAAGCACGTCGTGGTCATCGGCGGCGGCGACACCGGCGCGGACTGCGTGGGCACCGCCCACCGCCAGGGCGCGGCCTCCGTCACGCAGCTGGAGATCATGCCCCGCCCGGGCGAGGAGCGGAACGCGGCCACTCAGCCGTGGCCGACCTTCCCCATGCTGTACAAGGTCACCTCGGCCCACGAGGAGGGCGGCGACCGCGTCTACTCGGTGTCGACGACCCACTTCGAGGGCGACGAGGACGGCAACGTCCAGTGGCTGCACCTCACCGAGGTGGAGTTCATCGACGGCAAGCTGACCCCGAAGCCGGGCTCCGAGCGCAAGATCCCCGCCCAGCTGGTCACCCTCGCCATGGGCTTCACCGGCACCGACCGCGACAACGGCCTGGTCGACCAGTTCGGCCTGGACCTCGACGAGCGGGGCAACATCGCCCGCGACGCCGACTTCCAGACCAACGTGCCGGGCGTGTTCGTCGCCGGTGACGCGGGCCGTGGCCAGTCGCTCATCGTGTGGGCGATCGCGGAGGGCCGCTCGGCCGCGCGCGGGGTGGACCGCCGCCTCACGGGCGTCAGCGAGCTGCCGGCCCCGATCCGCCCGACGGACCGTGCGCTGATGGTCTGACGCGCACCCCAGTACGTCCCGTACAAAGGCGTGCGGAACACAGATAGCGCCTGCCCTGCAGTCCCCGACCGGACGACCGGGCAGGCGCTGTCGCACGTCTGCCGGCGTCAGCCGTTCGCGTCCGGCCACACCTGGATGTGGTCCTCCTCCAGCTCCAGCAGCACCCGGTCCGCCATGCCCAGCGCCGTCGTGTACTCGTCCGGCAGCTGCAGGCGGCCCGCGCGGTCGAGCATCGCGTACTCGCGGGCCACCAGGGACTCCCGGCCCGCCTCGTCGACCTCCGTGCGGCGCAGTACCTCCGTCGAGGTGCGGCCGTCGCGGATGGCCACCGTGCGGCGGACCTCGCCGGCGACCGCCTGGTCGTGCGTGACGATGACGATTGTCGTGCCCAGCTCCTCGTTGGCCCGGCGGAACGCCGCGAAGACCTGCTGCCCGGTCGCCGAGTCCAGTTCGCCGGTCGGCTCGTCGGCGAGCAGTACGGCGGGTGCGTTGGCCAGGCCGACGGCGATCGCGACGCGCTGCTGCTGACCGCCGGACAGCTGCCCCGGACGCCGGTCCCGGCAGTCGGCGACACCGAGCATGGCCAGCAGGTCGTCCGCCCGTCCGGCCCGTTTCCGGCGCGAGGCCCCCGCCAGTTGCATGGGCAGGGCGACGTTCTGCGCCGCCGTCAGATAGGGCAGCAGATTGCGTGCCGTCTGCTGCCAGACGAAGCCGACCACCTCACGCCGGTAACGCAGCCGCGCCTTGGCGTCCATCGCCAGCAGATCGCGGCCCGCGACCTTCGCTGCGCCGGCGGTCGGGACGTCCAGGCCCGCGAGGATGTTCATCAAGGTCGACTTGCCGCTGCCGGACGCCCCCACCAGGGCCATCAACTCGCCCTCCCGCACCAGCAGATCGAGCCCCTGGAGCGCCTGCACCTCCATGGCGTCCCCGCCCCCGCGCTTGGCGAAGATCCGCACCAGCCGGTCGCAGGCGATCAGGGCGTCATGCCCTGTAGGCGGGCCGGTCGCGGTGGTGGGCCGCCCGCCGCTCCAGCTCCGCCAGCGACTCCGTCGTACCGCTCATCGCATGTCTCCTGCCCTGAGGTGAGTGACTGGTGTCCGGCGGCCCGCCCACCAGGCCTGCGCGACGGCCACCGCCCCCGCCAGCAGCACCGCGCCCGCTGCGGGCAGGGCCAGCGACCACACATCGGCCCGCAGCGCGGCACCCCCCGGCGCCGTCACGCCGGACGCGTCGGGCAGAGCCAGCCGGTCCAGGTCGATGCCGGGGGCGAGCAGCCCCACCGTGGCCCAGCCGACGGCCATGCCCCCACCGGCCGCGAGCAGCGCCAGGGGCAGCGCCTCCAGGCCGAGCAGCTGCCGCCCCTGGCGGGCCGTCATGCCCAGGGTGCGCAGCCGGGCCAGCAGCGCGGCCCGTTCCGGAGCGGACCGCAGCAGGCCGAGCACCAGGGCGAGCAGGGCGTACCCCGCGCCCGCCACGACGGCCCAGACGTAGATCCGCTCGGCGCCCGCCTGCAACGGCGAGTCGGACAGCGCCGCGCGTTCCTCTCCGCGCAGTGTCACGGAGAGCTCCGCCCCGACGCCCCGCACGGCCGCCCGCAGGGCCTTCGCGTCGAGCCCGGCACCGGCCGCCAGCAGGATCGAAGCACCGCCGGAACCCTTCAGCCCGGCCGCGTCGACCAGCAGGAACTCGCCCTCGGGAAGGGCCGGGGTACGGGGACGCACCGCGGTGATCCGCACCGTGACGGCTCCGCCCGGCAGCACGATCCGGTGCGGTGCCCGCCCCAGCCGCTCGGCGACCTCGGGGGAGGCGACGGCGTCCAGCACCCCGCCGTCGGCCTCCAGCCGGTCGGCCGTGAAACCCCCGAGTCCCATCTGCCCGGCCAACTCCGCGTACGTCTGCGGCTCGACCCCGACCACGGGAAGCGACTGCGACGCGTCGGACTCGCGCTCCGCGCGCCGCGACCGGCCTGGCGGTGATGGAACTGCTGAGGGCCGTGGTCCGCAGCGAGGGCGTCACGGCCCTGGTCGCCACCCACGACCCGCAACTCCTCGGGCTGGCCGACCGGGTGCTGGAACTGAGCGACGGAGTGGTCGTCGGGGAGTGAGGGCTCCGCCGGAAGTGGGAGGGTGGGGCCATGGTCGCGATCAGTCTGAGCAAGGTCCAGGAGACCGCTCCCGCGCTGGTGAGTCTCTACAAGAGCGCCGGCGTCTCCCTCACGAAGCACGGCCTCGACGGGCTGCGGGCCGCGGTCTACCTCGTGGTCGACTACTCCGGCTCGATGAAGCCGTACTACAAGGACGGCAGTGTGCAGGCGCTGGCCGACCGGGTGCTGGGACTCTCGGCGCACCTGGACGACGACGGCACCGTGCCGGTCGTCTTCTTCTCCACCGATGTCGACGCCGAGACCGGGATCGCCCTGGCCGATCACCAGGGGCGGATCGACCGGATCGTGGCCGGGCTCGGGCACATGGGCAAGACCAGCTACCACCTGGCCATGGACGCCGTCATCGACCACTATCTCGACAGCGGGGCGACGGAGCCCGCCCTCGTGATCTTCCAGACCGACGGCGGACCCATCAACAAGCTCGCCGCCGAGCGCTATCTGTGCAAGGCGGCGAGGCTTCCGTTGTTCTGGCAGTTCATCGGCTTCGGAGACCCGGGCAGCAAGCAGTTCGACTTCCTGCGCAAGCTCGACGAGCTGGCCGTGCCGGGCAAGCGGGTCGTCGACAACGCCGGGTTCTTCCACGCGGGCGAAGATCCGCGGAGGGTGGCGGACGCCGAGCTGTACGACCGGCTGGTGGGCGAGTTCCCGAAGTGGCTGGTGGCCGCCCGGGCGGCGGGGATCGTGCCACCGGTCTGAGCCCGGCCCGGTCACCCGCTCGTCCCCTTGGCCTATCCGTCCTTACGTCCCATTTGCACCGTCGCGATGCCGTGCCACTCTGGGAAGGATCCCACGGGGAGGCGACGACGTATGGGCGACGACGGCGCACGACGGGTGTACGGGACGGCCTCCGCTCGCAGGAGACCTCCCGCCGGCAAGGGCGAGCGGCTCGCCGACTGGGCGGACGGACGGCTCGGGCTCTACGGGCTGGCCAAGGCCAACATGCGCAAGGTCTTCCCCGACCACTGGTCCTTCATGCTGGGCGAGGTCACCCTCTACAGCTTCATCGTGCTGATCCTCACGGGCGTCTACCTCACCCTGTTCTTCGAGCCCAGCATGCAGGAGGTCGTCTACAACGGCTCCTACACGGAACTCAACGGCGTGCTCATGAGCAAGGCCTTCGAGTCCACGCTGGACATCAGCTTCGACGTGCGCGGCGGCCTGCTGATCCGGCAGATCCACCACTGGGCGGCGCTGGTCTTCATCACCGGCATGCTGGTGCACATGATGCGGGTGTTCTTCACGGGCGCCTTCCGCAAGCCGCGCGAGCTCAACTGGGTCTTCGGCTGGACCCTGCTGATGCTCGGCATCATCACCGGCCTCACCGGCTACTCGCTCCCCGACGACCTGCTCTCCGGCACCGGCATCCGCTTCGCGCAGGGCGCGATCCTGTCGATCCCGATCGTCGGGACGTATCTGTCGTTCTTCCTCTTCGGCGGGGAGTTCCCGGGCGAGGACATCATCTCCCGGCTGTACCCGGTTCATGTTCTGCTGCTGCCCGGGATCATGCTGGGCCTGGTCGCCGCCCATCTGATCCTGGTCTTCTACCACAAACACACCCAGTTCCCGGGCCCCGGCCGCAAGGAGCGGTCGGTCGTCGGGATGCCCTTCCTGCCGGTCTACATGGCCAAGGCGGGCGGCTTCTTCTTCCTCGTCTTCGGCGTCCTGACGGTGATGGGCGCGCTCGCCCAGATCAACCCCGTGTGGGCCTTCGGCCCCTACCGACCCGACCTGGTCACCACGGGCGCCCAGCCCGACTGGTACCTCGGGTTCTCCGAGGGCCTGATCCGGGTGATGCCGGGATGGGAGATCAATCTCTGGGGCCACACGCTCGTCCTGGGCGTGTTCATCCCCTTCTCGCTCTTCCCGCTGATCCTGCTCGCCCTCGGCCTCTATCCCTTCATCGAGGCGTGGATCACCGGCGACAAACGCGAGCACCACATCCTGGACCGGCCGCGCAACGCGCCCGTGCGCACCGGCCTGGGCGTGGCCTGGCTGACCCTGTACGCGGTGCTGCTGATCGGCGGCGGCAACGACATCGTGGCCACCCATCTGCATCTGTCCATCAACGTGATCACCTGGTTCGTGCGGATCGGCGTGTTCGTGCTGCCGGTCGTCGCCTTCATCGTCACGAAGAAGATCTGTATGGGCCTCCAGCGCCGCGACCGCGCCAAGGTGCTGCACGGCAGGGAGACCGGCACGATCAAGCGGCTGGCCAACGGCGAGTACATCGAGCTGCACGAGCCCCTCGCGCAGAGCGAGCTGTTCACCCTCACCCAGCACGAGCAGAACCCGCCGTACGAGATCGGGCCCGAGGCCGACGCGGGGGGCGTCCGCCGTAAGGTCAAACGCTCCGAGCGGCTGCGGGCCCGGCTCGCGAAGGCCATGTTCGGCCCCGACGCGCGGATCGAGAAGCCGACGGTGGAGGAGTACCGGGAGATCACCAGCGGCGATCACCAGCCGCACTGACGACCAGGGCCCGGCACTCCACGGGGTCGCCCCAGGCGGTGCGCAGAGCCCGGGCCTTGGTCAGCCACAGCGACAGGTCGTACTCCGCCGTGTAACCGATCGCGCCGTGCAGTTGCAGCGCCGTACGTGCGGTGGTGTACGCCGCCTCGCACGCGGCGACCTTGGCGGCGGCGACATCGGCCGGCCGCATGGTCAGCGCCGCGCCGAACACCAGCGGGCGCGCGAACTCCAGGGCGATCTTCGCGTCGGCCAGCCGGTGCTTGACCGCCTGGAACGAGCCGACGGGCACCCCGAACTGGCTGCGCTGCTTGACGTACGCGACGGTTCTGTCGAGCAGCGCGAGGCCTGCGCCGAGGGCCTGGGCGGCGGTGGCGAGCCGGGCCCAGTCGAGGGCCTGGTCCGTGGCGGTGCCGAGGACCTCGCCGCCGGGGGTGAGGGGGGTGAGACGACGGGCGGGGTCGAGGGAGGGGCGGACGGGGCCGTGGCCGGGGGAGAGGCGGATGCCGTCGGCCATCCAGGAGAGGCGGAGGGTGGCGGCGTCACCGTCCAGGGCGTGCGCACCATCCGGTGCCACCGTCGCCATCGTCTCCCCGGACGCCAGGCCCGGCAGCAGCCGCTTGGCGATCCCCGGGCCCGCCCCCGTGAGGAGCACCGCCGCCGTGATCGTCTCGACCAGCGGGCCCGGTACCGCATGGCGGCCCAGCTCGACGAACGCCACGGCCAGTTCGACGGGGCGCGGCCCCAGTCCCTCGTACGCCTCGGGGACCGCCAGCGCGAACACGCCCGCCTCCGCGACCCGGGCCCACAGCGCCCGCCCGCTCGTATGGTCGCCCCGGCTCCAGTCCCGCACCACCGCCGGTGTGTCTGCCGCCGTCAGCAGGGCGTCCAGGGAGGCGGCGAAGGCGCGTTGCTCGGGGTCGAGGAGGAAGCGCATGGGTGCCCCTTCGGTGTCACCGGATCAGCGGATTCAGCCGGGTCGGCCGCTCCGGCAGGGCTCGCGGCTCCTCCGGCGCCCTCGGCGTCGGCCCGGTCCTCGGCCCCGGCGGAGCCCCCGGCATCAGCGGCGCCCCTTCGGCAGGCCGAGCAGGCGTTCGGCGATGATGTCGCGCTGGATCTCGTTCGTGCCCGCGTAGAGGGGACCAGCGAGTGCGAAGACGTACCGCTCCGCCCAGTCGGTGTCCGCCGTCTCGCCCTCCGGGCCGAGGAGGTCGAGGGCCGTCTCGTGCAGCGCGAGGTCCAGTTCGGACCAGAAGACCTTGTTGAGGCTCGACTCCGGGCCGACCGCCTCGCCGTCCAGAAAACGGGAGGCCGCCGCGTACGTGAAGAGCTGGTAGGCCCGCGCGCCGATCAGGGCATCGGCCACCCGGTCCCGCGCCGGCACCGGACCGCCCCGCTCCCGCCACAGCCCGTCCAGCCGTCGCGCGGTGGCGAGGAAGCGGCCGGGGGAGCGGAGCATCAGCCCGCGTTCGTTGCCCGCCGTCGACATCGCGATCCGCCACCCCTGGCCGGGTGCGCCGATCACGTCCTCGTCGGGCACGAAGACCTCGTCCAGGAACAGCTCCGCGAAGGCCGGCTTGCCGTCGAGACGGGCGATCGGGCGGACCGTGACGCCGGGGGCGCGCAGGCCGAACATGAGGTACGTCAGGCCCTGGTGAGGTCTCGGGGCCTCGGGGTCGCTGCGGAACAGGCCGAACGCGCGGTCGGCGAACGCGGCACGCGAGGACCAGGTCTTCTGGCCGCTCAGCGACCAGCCCCCGTCCGTGCGCACGGCCCGCGCCCGCAGCGACGCCAGGTCCGAACCGGCCTCGGGCTCCGACCAGGCCTGCGCCCAGATCACCTCGCCGGAGGCCATCGCGGGCAGCACCCGGGCCCGCTGCTCCTCGGTGCCGTGGTCGAGGAGGGTCGGGGCGAGCAGCTGGATGCCGTTCTGGCCGACCCGTCCCGGGGCGCCCGCCGCGTAGTACTCCTCCTCGAAGAGCAGCCACCGCAGCAGACCGGAGTCCCGTCCGCCGTACGCCGACGGCCAGTTGACCACCGACCAGCGGTCCGCGGCGAGCTCCGCCTCCCAGGCGCGGTGCGCGGCGAAACCCTCCGCCGTCTCCAGCGAGGGCAGCGGCTCGCGCGGCACATGCGCGTCCAGCCACTCCCGCGCCTCGGTGCGGAACTCCTCGTCCGCCGGGGAAAACACGAGGTCCACGACCGCCCTCCTTCCCTAACAAGTGTTTGGTAGGTTAGCGTGAGCCCATGACAGACGTCGAGAGCCCGACGTACGTGCCCGGTCACGGCCTGCTGACAGGCCGGACCGCCGTCGTCACCGCGGCGGCCGGCGCGGGAATCGGCGGGGCCACGGCGCGACGCCTCCTGGAGGAGGGCGCGCGCGTGCTGATCAGCGACGCGCACGTGCGGCGGCTCAAGGAGCACGAGGCGGAGCTGGCCGCCGAGTTCGGCCCGGCGTCGGTCGCCGCCGTGCCCTGCGACGTCACCGACGAGACACAGGTGCGCACCCTCTTCGAGACGGCCGTGCGGGAGCACGGACGCCTCGACGTCGTGGTCAACAACGCCGGTCTCGGCGGCACCGCGGAGCTCGTCGACATGACCGACGACCAGTGGTCCCGCGTCCTGGACGTGACGCTGAACGGCACCTTCCGGTGCGTGCGGGCCGCGCTCCGCCACATGAGGGAGACCCATGGCGGCGTGATCGTCAACAACGCCTCCGTCGTCGGCTGGCGCGCCCAGGCCGGGCAGGCCCACTACGCCGCCGCCAAGGCCGGAGTGATGGCGCTGACCCGCTGCGCGGCGGTCGAGGCGGCCGGCTACGGGGTCCGGGTCAACGCCGTGGCACCCAGCCTCGCCCTGCATCCGCACCTGGTGAAGGTCACCACGCCCGAACTGCTCGCCGAGCTGACCGCACGCGAGGCCTACGGGCGGTACGCCGAGCCCTGGGAGGTGGCCAACGTGATCGTGTTCCTGGCCTCCGGATACTCCTCGTACATGACGGGAGAAGTGGTCTCCGTCAGCAGCCGGCACGCCTAGGACGACAATGGACCCGTGCCTCCTACGAAGAAGAAGCCCCAGGTGACCGCAGCGCCCGCCCGTCGTAGCGAACTCCTCGGCACCGCCGCCGAGGTCTTCGCCGAGCAGGGCTACAACGCCACCACCGTCCGCAAGATCGCGGACCACGCGGGCATGCTCGCGGGCAGCCTCTACTACCACTTCGACTCCAAGGAGTCGATGCTGGAGGAGATCCTGCGCACCTTCCTCGACGAGCTCTGGGACGGCTACGACGCCGTCCTGGAAGCCGGGCACGGTCCGCGCGAGACGCTTCAGGCCCTGGTCACGGAGTCGTTCCGGGAGATCGACCGGCACCGCCCGGCCGTCGCGATCTACCAGAAGGAGAGCAAGCAGCTCGTGGCGCAGGAGCGGTTCGCGTTCCTCGCCGAGTCACAGCGCCGATTCGAGAAGGCGTGGCTGTCCACGCTGGAGCGCGGCGTCGCCGAGCGGGCCTTCCGTGCCGACCTCGACGTCCGGCTCACCTACCGGTTCGTGCGCGACACGGTGTGGGTCGCCGCGTCCTGGTACCGCCCGGGCGGACAGCACAGCCCGGAGGAGATCGCCCGGCAGTACCTGTCGATGGTGCTGGACGGGATCGCCGTACGCGAATAGCCATTGTCTGCGAGGGAGTTGTCATGGCCGAGGCCTACATCGTCGAAGCGGTGCGGACGCCCGTCGGGCGGCGCGGGGGAGGACTGAGCGCGGTCCATCCGGCCGACCTCGGCGCGCATGCCCTCAAGGAGCTGATGAGCCGCTCGGGCGTCGACCCGGCCGCCGTGGAGGACGTCGTCCTCGGCTGTCTGGACACCGTCGGGCCGCAGGCCGGGGACATCGCGCGGACCTGCTGGCTGGCGGCCGGACTGCCCGAGGAGGTGCCGGGCGTCACCGTCGACCGGCAGTGCGGCTCCTCGCAGCAGGCCGTGCACTTCGCGGCACAGGCCGTGCTGTCCGGCACCCAGGACCTGGTGGTCGCCGGCGGTGTGCAGAACATGTCGATGATCCCCATCGCCTTCGCCACCCGGCAGGCCGCCGAACCCCTGGGGCTGACCCAGGGGCCGTTCGCGGGCAGCGCGGGCTGGCGGGCACGGTACGGGGACAAGCCCGTGAACCAGTTCGTGGGCGCCGAGATGATCGCCGCGAAGTGGGGGATCAGCCGCCGCGACCAGGAGGAGTTCGCGCTGCGCTCCCATCAGCGGGCGGCCCGGGCGATCGACGAGGGGCGCTTCGACCGCGAGACCGTGCCGTACGGGGAGGTCACGGCCGACGAGGGCCCGCGCCGGGACACCTCCCTGGAGAAGATGGCCGGGCTCAAACCGGTCCTGGACGGCGGCACGATCACCGCCGCCTGCTCCTCGCAGGTCTCCGACGGGGCGGCGGCGATGCTGCTGGCCTCCGAGCAGGCCGTGCGCGACCACGGGCTCACCCCACGCGCGCGCGTGCACCATCTCTCGGTGCGCGGCGAGGACCCGATCCGGATGCTCACCGCCCCGATCCCGGCCACCGCCCACGCCCTGAAGAAGACCGGCATGGCCATCGACGACATCGACCTCGTCGAGATCAACGAGGCCTTCGCCCCGGTCGTCCTGGCCTGGCTGAAGGAGACCGGCGCGGACCCGGACAAGGTCAACGTCAACGGCGGTGCCATCGCCCTGGGCCATCCGCTGGGTGCCACCGGCGTGAAGCTGATGACCACCCTGCTGCACGAACTGGAGCGCACCGGCGGCCGGTTCGGCCTGCAGACCATGTGCGAGGGCGGCGGACAGGCCAATGTGACGATCATCGAGAGGCTGTGAGCTGTCACCTGGGAGGGGTAAGCCGTCGGCAGGTGTCCTCGGCCTCCTTCACGATCCGCTCCACCAGTTCCGCGCAGGACGGCAGGTCGTCGATCACCCCGGCGACCTGCCCGGACGCCATCACTCCCAGATCCGTACGGCCGTCCACCATGGACGCCTTGAGCAGCATCGGGGTGTTCGCGGCCAGCAGGACCTGGCCCCAGCTCAGGTCCTTCCCGTGCCTGAGCGCACGGCCGTCACGGAGCATCGAGCGCCAGCTCGTGCCGGACAGCTTCCGGTAGCCCGCCGCCCTGCGGACCGCCTGGAGGGCACCCCGCACCCGGCCCGAGCGCTCCAGCGCGTCGACCAGCTCCGTCCGCAGCATGCGGTGCGGCAGCCCGTCCACGGCCCTGGTGACCGTCACATCCCGTACGGTCGCCGCCAGATACCGTGCCTTCACCGCGTCCGGCACGGTCGAGTCCGAGGTGAGCAGGAACCGCGTGCCCATCGCCACGCCCGCCGCCCCGTAGGCGAGGGCCGCGACCAGTCCGCGTCCGTCGAAGAACCCGCCCGCCGCCACGACCGGTATGCCCACGGCGTCGACCACCTGCGGCAACAGCACAGTCGTCGCCACCTCGCCGGTGTGCCCGCCGCCCTCAGTGCCCTGCACGAGCACCGCGTCCGCGCCCCACGCCGCGACCTTCTCGGCGTGCCGCCGCGCCCCCACGGTCGGCATGACGACCACACCGGCCTCCTTGAGCTCGCCGATCAGCTCCCGGGAGGGGGCCAGGGCGAAGGAGGCGACCCGGACGCCCTCGTCGATCAGGATCCGGACGCGGTCCCCGGCATCCGCCGCGTCAGCGCGCAGGTTCACCCCGAACGGCGCGTCGGTACGGGCCCGGACCTCCCGTACGGCCCCGCGCAGCTGGTCGAGCGTCATCGTCGCGGAGGCCAGGATGCCGAGGGCGCCCGCGTTCGCCGTGGCACTGACCAGGCGCGGGCCCGCCACCCAGCCCATCCCGGTCTGCACGATCGGATGGCGGACGCCGGTCAGCCGGGTCAGTGCCGTCTCCATCACGAGGCGACCTCCCGGGCGCGGGTGCCGGCCGGGTCGACGACCTCACGGATCAGCCGCAGCTCCTCGGCGGTCGGTTCACGGGTCGGCGGCACCTCGTCCGGGACGGTCAGCTCGAAGCCCGTCGCCTCCCTGACCTGCTCCAACGTGACACCCGGGTGCAGCGAGGCCAGCCGCATCGAGCGGTCGGGGGTGGCGAAGTCGAAGACGCCCAGGTCGGAGACGACCCGTGGGATGCGGTGGTGCCGCGCACCGGCCGCACGGTCGTACCCGACGCCGCAGACCATGTCGACCCGCTCGACGAAGACCCGCCGGGAGTGCCTCGGGATCCAGTAACTGGTCGGGTTGTTGAGCGTGTTGACCGGTGCGCCGCGCACCCCGAGCAGCTGCCGCTTCGGCCGCTCCCAGTCGCCGACGCAGGAGATGTTCTGGTTGCCGAACCGGTCGATCTGGCTCGCGCCCATCATCACGTGCCGCCGCCCGCCGGTCACCCAGGCCAGGTGCTGCCGGTACGGCAGCCAGCCCTCCGCCGTCCCGTCCGGGCGGACGAGCGTCGCCTCGCCGTCGGTCAGCAGCAGGTCGGGCGCGAAGGTGAGCCGGGCGAGCCGGGCGCCGACGGAGGGGATCAGCCCCATGGGACTGGCGAGCACCTCGCCGTCGCCCCGCCAGGCCTCGGCGCAGGCGATCACGCAGTACTCGGCGCGGGTGATCACGCGGTGATCGGCACGGTCGGCCCCCGTCATGTCCCCTCCTCCACGGCCGACCGGTACGCCCGCTCGTCCCCGGCGAGGAACCGGGCCGCGAACTCCGGCCAGGGAGTGGTCGCGTAGGTCTTCTGGAAGGCCTCGTCCCGGTCGTAGTCGGGCGCGCAGGAGGTGAAATGCGCGCCGTGCGGGGCCTCGACGACCCCGGTGACCGTGTGACGCTTGATCAGCAGGGTCTGGGGCGGGCCCGCCTTCGTCAACTCGGCCGTGTCGACGATCCGTTCGCAGCTCATGTACGCCGTGTCGGCCGCCTCGCAGAACAGGTCGTCGAAGTAGGGGTCGGGGCCCAGGTACTGGCCGTTGCCCGACCGGTCCGCGCGGTTGACGTGCACGAGGGCCGCGTCCATCCGCAGGGCGGGCATCGCGACGAACGTCTCCCCGTCCTCGTACGGCGAAGTGACCGTCCGCAGGCCGGGGTTGACCCGCATCACGTCCGAACCGAGCCCGGCCCGCACCGGCAGGAACGGCAGCCGGTTCGCCGCCGCGCGCAGCCCCCACATGAACATCGCCTCGTCGATCTCCGTCAGTTCGAAGGCGCCCCGCTCGCGGGCCGCGCGGTAGTGCGGCTCCAGGGGGATCGAGTCGAGGGTGACGAAGGCCGCGACCAGCTTCCGGATCCGCCCGGCTGCGGCCAGCATGCCCACGTCCGGGCCGCCGTACGAGACGACCGTGAGATCGGTGATCCCGGACCGGAGCAACGCTCTCACCAGGGCCATCGGCTTGCGGCGCGAGCCCCAGCCGCCGATGCCGAGGGTCATGCCGCTGTGCAGCCGGGAGACGGCCTCGTCGGCGGTCATGGTCTTGTCGCTCATGGTGTCCCGTCCTTCCCGGCGCTTCCGAAGGTGCCGCGCACCTCCGCACCCACACCACTGAGGCCCGCCTCGAAGGTGAAGCCCTGCTCGAAGCGGTAGCTGCGGCGCACGTCGACGGGGTCGATGCCGTTGATGGCGGCCTTGGCCAGGCGCAGCAGCCGCCCGTCCTTCGCGGCGATCTCGTGTGCCAACTCCATGGCGGAGGCCGTCAGTTCCTCGCGCGGCACGACCCGCCACACCGAGCCGTGCGTGTGCAGCTCGGCCGCGCTCGCCGTGCGGGAGGTGTAGTACAGGGCGCGCATCAGGTGTTGTGGGACCAGCCGGGCCAGATGCGTGGCCGCGCCCAGGGCTCCCCGGTCCAGCTCGGGCAGCCCGAACACCGCGTCCTCGCTCGCCACGATCGCGTCCGCGTTCCCCACCAGGCCGATGCCGCCGCCCAGACAGAAGCCCCGTACCGCCGCCACGACGGGCACCGCGCAGTCGTAGACCGCCGCGAAGGCCTCCGCGCAGGCGCGGTTGGCGCTGATCAGCGCGCTGTTCCCGTCCCGCTGTATCTCCTTGATGTCGACGCCCGCGTTGAACCCCCGCCCCTCGGCCGCCAGGACCACGCACCGGACCTCCGGGTCGCGCCCTGCCGCCCGCACCGCCTCGGCCAGCGCGAACCAGCCGGCCACCGGCAGTGCGTTCACCGGCGGGAAGTCGACCGTGACGACGGCTATGGCCTTTTCCCCTTCGAGACCTTTTTCCGGGAACGAGGTGGAGACACCCATGGCCGCATCAGCTACCTTTCCACCAAACGTTTGTTAGGTGGAAAGGTAGCAGCGAATGGAGCTGGACGGGAAGGTCGCCGTCGTCACGGGCGGCACCCGGGGCGTCGGTGCCGGCATCGCGCGCGCCTTGGTGCGGGCGGGGGCCCAGGTCGTGGTCTGCGCCCGCCGGGCCCCGGAAGTGCCGTGGCCCGGGACCGAGTTCGTGCCGCTCGACGTCCGTGACCCCGAGGCGGTCCGCCGCTTCTTCGCCGGCCTGCCCCGGGTGGACGTCCTGGTCAACAACGCCGGCGGCGCACCGCACCGGTTGCTCACCGCGGCCGACGCCGAGCGGCACGCGCGCGTGGTGGAGCTCAACCTGGTGGCTCCGCTGACCGTGTCCCTCGCCGCGTACGAGCACCTGCGGCGCGCCAAGGGCTCGATCGTCATGATCGGCAGTGTGAGCGGGGGCCGCCCCTCGCCCGGCACCGCCGCCTACGGTGCCGCCAAGGCGGGCCTGGAGAGCCTCGCCCGCTCGATGGCCGTGGAGTGGGCGCCCGGCATCCGGGTCAACACCCTCGTCGTCGGCATGGTCCGCACCGAGCTGTCCCACCTCCACTACGGCGACCGGGACGGCATCGCCGCCGTCTCCCGCACCGTCCCGCTCGGCCGTCTCGCCGAGCCGTCCGACATCGGCGCGGCCGCGGTGTTCCTCGCCTCCGACGCGGCCGCCTACATCAGCGGGGCGAGCCTGCTCGTCCACGGGGGCGGGGAGCGCCCCGCCTTCCTGGACGCCGCGACCGCGAACAAGGAGCTGTGAGATGAGCGCAATCCGCGACGGACGGGTCGTCGTCGTCACCGGCGCCGGGCGGGGGCTCGGCCGTGCGCACGCCCTCGCGTTCGCCGCCGAGGGCGCCCGGCTCGTCGTCAACGACCTCGGCGTCGGCCTCGACGGCACACCCGGAGCCGGCGGCACACCCGGAGCCGATGGCACACCCGAAGCCGGCGGCACACCCGAAGCCGACGGCACGCCCGGCCCTGGCAGCCCGGCAGCCCGGGTCGCCGAGGAGATCCGCGCGGCGGGCGGCGAGGCCGTGGCGCACGCCGGTGACATCGCCACGACCGAGGGCGCCGCCTCGCTGATCCGGACCGCCCTGGAGACGTACGGCCGGCTCGACACGCTCGTCAACAACGCGGGCTTCCTGCGCGACCGGATGCTGGTCAACCTCGACGAGGACGACTTCGACGCCGTCGTACGCGTCCACCTCAAGGGCCACTTCCTGCCCCTGCGGCACGCCGCCGCGCACTGGCGGGCCGAGGCCAAGGCGGGCCGCCGGCCCGAGGCCCGCATCGTCAACACCAGCAGCGGCGCCGGGCTGCTGGGCTCGGTCGGACAGGGCAACTACAGCGCCGCGAAGGCCGGGATCGTCGCCCTGACGCTGGTGGCCGCGGCCGAACTGCACCGCTACGGCGTCCAGGTCAACGCGATCGCCCCCGCCGCCCGGACCCGCATGACGGAACGCACCTTCGCCGACACCATGGCGGTACCCGGCTCGGGCTTCGACACGATGGCCCCCGAGAACGTCTCACCCCTGGTCGTCTGGCTCGGCTCGGCCGACAGCGCCGGGGTGACGGGCCGGGTCTTCGAGGCGGAGGGCGGCCGGATCACGGTGATGCAGGGGTGGCGGCCGGGGCCGAGTGCGGACAAGGGGGAGCGGTGGAGTCCGGCGGAGGCGGGGGAGACGGCACGGAAACTGCTGGCGGAGGCGGGAGAGCCCGGGGCCGTCTACGGAGCGTAGGAAAACGGGGCGTAGGAAAGGCGAGCGTTCCTCTTGCCCAACCGATTCGGGCGATGGGTGGGAGACCCTACGTGTCGCACTCCAGCACGCTCCGGCACAACGCACACCGCGCCCGAACCCGCCCCCGCACCGGCACCCGAATCCGCTGATGACAGGTAGGGCACGGAAACGACACCCGCAACCGCCCACCCCCATCGGGAGAGAACTGGTACCGCACACCCGGCTGCGGCGGCGCCCCCGCCGGCGCATGCCGCCGGTCCCGGGCGTACCGCCGCCGCCCCGCCCACCCCGCCGCCGTCAGCGGCGGCTGCTGCTCATCGCGCCGGGCCAGCTCCATCCCCTTCACATACGCCGTGTACGCCTGAGCGCTGGTGAACCACACCGACGGGTCCTCCCCGAAGACCAGGGCCCGCTTGGCCAGCACGTACCCGAACTCCTCCGGCGTCAGATAGCCCAGCTTCTGCGACGACGCCCCGTCCTCGCGGAACGCGTCCAGCAGCAGCCAGCCCGCGCCCAGATACGTCGTCGCCGTGTCCGTCAGGATCTCGTTGTCCCGGACGCCCGGGAAGGACAGGTCGAGGCGGTGCAGATACACATGCATCACCTCGTGGGCGAGCGCCGCCCCGATGTCCCGCCGATGCGTGCGGAACCGGTCGTTCAGCTCCACGAAGTACTCCGGCCCGGCCGCCAGCTCGACGTTCGCCGCGTGCCGCATCTCCCGGAAGCTCACGATCAGCCGGGCATCCGGAAGCCGGTAGTGCCGCACCAGCTCGTGCGCCACCCGCTGCGCCCCCAGATACAGGTCGTCCGTGTCGCAGAACGCCACATCGGCCGGGACCACGCTGGTCTCGAACGTCTGGATCGTGTCGTACGACAGTCGCTTGTACAGCGCCGTGATGGCGGCCCGCACCGTCTCCAGATGCGGGTAGCCGTGCTCGACCGGCCCGTCGTTCGCCACGCCTCACCCCCAAGACGCCCCAGAACCCGGTTCCACTGTACGAAAGTGTGACGGCCACGGGCGCGCGCCGCCGCCGCGAAAACCGGTCGTCCCGCCCGCGCCCCGCTGGCAGAATCCGGGCCGTGACCAGCGAACAGCGCACCGTGGCCGCCGAGCTCCGGGTGGGCGGCCAGGACGACGACCTCGAAGAGCGGCTCGACGAGGAGCTGACCGCTTTCAACACCGCCGCCGCCGACGGCGCCGTCACCGAGCCGCTTTCCGTCCGCGTCGGCGACGAGAGCGGCGAGCTGATCGGCGGCCTCACCGCCTGGACCTGGGGCAGCCTGTGCTCCGTGGACATGCTCTGGGTGCGGGAGGACCAGCGGCACGTCGGCTGGGGCGGCCGGCTGATGCGCGCGGCGGAGGCCGAGGCGGCCAGGCGCGGCTGCACCGACATGATCGTCTCCACGTACAGCTTCCAGGCGCCCGGCTTCTACCCCCGCCTCGGCTACCGGGAACGGGCCCGCATCCAGGGCGTGCCCGGCGGACACGAGGACGTCTACTTCCACAAGCGGCTCAGCACGGCCGAGGTGTGAGACGGCGTGCGGCGGCCGGGCCTGCTCCCCGTAGGCTGACGCCCCATGACCACCAGCAACACCGGCACCGGTGACGTCGACGCCGTCGTCCGCGAGGAGCTCTCCCGGCTGCGCGACAGCATCGACAACATCGACGCGGCAGTCGTCCACATGCTCGCCGAGCGCTTCAAGTGCACCCAGCAGGTCGGCCACCTCAAGGCCAGGCACCAGCTGCCGCCCGCCGACCCGGCCCGCGAGTCCCGCCAGATCGACCGGCTGCGCACGCTCGCCGAGAACGCCAAACTGGACCCGGCCTTCGCCGAGAAGTTCCTGAACTTCATCGTCGCCGAGGTCATCCGCCACCACGAGCGCATCGCCGACGAAACACTCAACGGCTCCGCCTCCGGCGGCAACTGACCCCGCACGACCGCCCTCAGGGGAGTGACACGGCGCCCCGCGCGGGGCATGCTGCGCTGTGCACAGCATGTCAGCTGACAAGCACTGCGCGTCAGTGTCCCGGACTACTCTGGTCCTCCACGAGGGAGGGGCGTCGGGCCATGCCGTCGGATACCAGGATCCTCATCGTCGACGACCACGAGGACACGCTCTACGCACTGGAAAGCGCCCTGGCCCCGCTGGGCTATCTGCTCGGCCGGGCCACCAGCGGCGACGAGGCGCTCAAGCAGGTGCTCCGCGGCCAGGTCGGTCTGCTGCTGCTCGACGTGCGCATGCCCGGCGTCAGCGGCCTGGAAGTGGTGCGCTACATGCGGCGCGTCGAACAGACCCAGCACATCCCCGTCATCCTGCTCACCGGCTTCGGCGCCGACCACGAACTGACCACCGCCGCCTTCCGCCTCGGCGTCGCCGACCTCGTCATGAAGCCCGTGGACCCCTGGGCCCTGCGCACCAAGGTCCGCTACCTCTACGACGCCCAGCAGCGGCACCTCGCCCTGGAGCGGGAAGTGCGCCGGCTGCGCGCCCTCGTACGGGAGCACACCGAGGCCGTGGCGCACCCCTCGCGCCCCGCACTGCCGCATCCCGACGCGCGCGTACCGACCCAGCGACCCGTGGGGGCGCACGGGGAGTTGCAAAAAGACCGCGCCTAGGGGCCTTCTGATGGATCTCCGCAGCGTCGCGACGCCCGGCACGCACCCTCGC